>NZ_LIPP01000072.1 GCF_001418335.1 Streptomyces aurantiacus
CGCCGGGCACGGGTGGCGGTGGGCCGGGAGCCGTGCCCCGTCCAGTGCCGGTGCGCCCCGCCGTGGCGGGCGTCCACGGGGTGCCGGACCTGTCGGTACCGTGCCCGGCGGGGTCGGACGAAGGCGGTGGCGCGGGACGCCTCACCGGCGGACGCCCGCCGGGCACGGGTGGCGGTGGGCCGGGAGCCGTGCCCCGTCCAGTGCCGGTGCGTCCCGGCGGGCCGGGTGTCCATGGGGTGCCGGACCTGTCGGTATCGGGCCCGTCGGTGTCGGACGCGGGCGGTGGCGTCGGACGCCTCATCAGTGGACGCCCGCCGCTGAGGAGCCGTCCCGTGTACGGACCCGGGGAACTCCCCGCCGCCGCGGTCGCCCCCGCAGCCGTCATCCCCGCCGCTGCGGCCCTCGCCCGAGGCGTGCCGGAGTCTCGGAGTGTCGCCCGCAGTTTTCGTCCCACCTCGGTGCCCAGCGGGGTCAACCTCGCGCTCTTGCGTGGTCGGAGGCGCTCGGTCGCCCGTCGCAGGGCCGCGTACGGGCCGCCGGGGAAGCGGCCCACGAGGATCGCCAGGAGGCCGATCGAGGCCGCCGCGACGCCGCCCCGGGTGCCCGCGTCCAGGCCGACCAGGAGCGCCGCCGCGAGCAGCGCGCCGAGGACGCTGTCGGCGCCCAGCACCACGATCGCGGCGAACCACAGCAGGCCGCGGACCGGGTCGTACGCCGCCGGGTCGAAGGCACGCAGGCCCATGCCGAGCATGCCGCCGCCCAGCGCGGCCAGGGCGGCGCCCGCCACGAAGGCCGTCAGCTTGAGCACCGGGACGCGGACGCCCGCCGCCGACGCGCCCGCCTCGTGGTCCCGCAGCGCGGCCAGGGCCCGGCCCGTACGGCCCCGGCGCAGCGCGTGGGCGGCCAGTAACGCGCCCGCGAGCAGCGGCAGTTCGAGTACGTAGTACGCGCGGTCGTCCTCGAACCCCGCCGGGCGGCCCAGCGTCAGGCCCGACGTCGCGTACGGCTGGGTGAGGACGAAGCGGCTGACGCCGACGCCCACCGCGAAGGTCGCCAGGGCGAGGGCCAGGCCGTGGCGGCGGATGGCGGGCCAGCCGGTCAGCAGCCCCAGCGGGGCCACCAGCACCACGGCGACCAGGAGCGCTGCCAGCTCCGGGAGCGCGGGCAGGCCCGGGAAGCGGCCCGCCGCCAGCAGTGCGGTGAAGAGGGCGCCGAGACCCGCGTACGCGGCCTGACCCAGCGAGATCTGACCGCCGCGGCCGGTCACGACGACGAGGGACAGGAGGACGACGCCCAGGGCGGGCACCTGGACGGACGTGTGCAGGTCGGAGCCCGCGAAGCCCAGGGGCAGCAGGAACAGGACCACCGCGACGATCCACGCGCCCGGCGGGGTCGCCACCCGGGCCGTCGCCGTGCGCGGGAGGGCGTCCCGGGTGCCGATGCCCGGCAGCACCAGGGCCGCGACGAGCAGGGCGACGACGAAGAGGTTCGCGCCCACCGCCTGGAGGAGCGGTTCCAGCCGGCCCCCGGGGTGCAGCCGGGTCAGCTGGCTCTGGGCGATCCCGATGCCCAGAGCGACCACGACGGCCACCGGCAGGCTGCGCATCCGGGCGGCCACCGCGACCGCCACCACCTCCATCACGAGCAACGGCATGCCGTACGGGTCGAGTCGTACGTACGGGGCCAGCAGTATCCCCGTCAGACCCGCGGTGAACGAGCCGAACGCCCAGCCCGCCGCGGCCACCCGGTCCGCGTCGACGCCGCCCAGCGCGGCGAGCGAACGGTCGTCGACGACGGCCCGCAGCTCCCGGCCGAAACGGGTCCGGCGGACCACCGCGCCCACGCCCGCGGCCAGGACGAGCACCACCGCCAACTGGCCCCAGGGCTCCGCCGGGACGAGCGTCGGCGCGTCCGGGCGTGCGCCGGGGCCCCACACGAGCGCCGCCCCGCCGACGAGCAGGACGAACACGCCGATGGACGCGACGAGGGTCTGCGCGGGGTCACCGCCGAGGACGGACAGGGGCCGGAAGACGAACCGTTCAAGCGCCACACCGATCGCCGGGGCCACCACGAGCAGGGTGAGCGGCGCGGCGAGCGCGAGCGGCCAGTCCCACTCGACGGTGAGCTGCCGCAGCAGGTAGGCGCAGACCATCGCGACGGCGCCGTGCGCGAAGTTGAGCACTCCGGTCGCCCGGTGGGTGACGACGAGCCCGATCCCGGTGAGCGCCGCCGCGCTGCCCACGGAGAGACCGGCGAGGGTGAGGTCGTACGTCAGCGACGCCATCAGCCGGCCGCCTCGGACGGCCGGCCGTCCGAGGCGGTGGGCTCACAGATCGGGCAGGGGGCGAGGTCCCCGCCCGCCAGGACCCGGGAGTCGACGGGCAGGGCCTCGGGCTTCCCGGCGACGAGCGGGCAGTCCGCGCGGTGCCACAGGGTGCCGCCCGGCACCATCAGCAGGTCCCCGCTGACGGCCACGGGCGCGGCGGCCGGCTGTCCGGCCCCGTAGGCGTCGGCCGGGCCTGCCGCCACCAGGAGCCCGTACAACTCCTCCACGCGGGCCCCCGCGAGGGCGTTCCTGCCGTGGGCGAGGAGGACCGCGGCGGCGACGATCAGGGCCGCTCCCGGCACCGTGCAGGACGCGAGGTACGGCAACTGCCGTTCCGCGTAGCGCTCGCCGGAGATCCCGTACCAGCCGAGGACGCACAGCACCGCGCCCGCGGCGAGCGCGGCCCACCCGGCCCAGAGGACGGGGTGCACGGTCCGCAGTCGAGTTGTCCGCATGGGCGCTCCCATGTCATGTGTCTGACTGTCTTCCAAGTCCGCCGATGGACCTGCACTATGCCTTCTGCAGGCCGACCCTGAAAGCTCCGGGCGCGCGCCGCCCGGACCGACACCCCGGTGGTGAGCCAGATGGTTCTCGGGAGCGATCTCAGGCGGGCGGCAGGCCGGGCGCCGGCGGTGCTGGTGGTGCTCGTCCTCGTCCTCGCCCCGGCCCTCACGGCCTGCGGCGACGACAGCGGCGGAGACGATACGAGTCCGCCCTCGCCCTCCGTGAAGCTGCCCAGGCCGACCGAGCCGAGTCCGAGCGCTCCGGACGACCCGGCGGCGGCCGAGAAGGAGATCAAGGAGAACTGGAAGCAGTTCTTCGACCCGGCGGTCCCCACGAAGGACAAACAGGCCGTCCTGCAGAACGGCGACGCGATGGGCCAGGTCCTGAAGAGCTTCGGCGGCGACGAACGCGGCGGGCAGGTGGAGGCGACGGTCGAGAAGGTCGCCTTCACCTCGCCGACCGACGCGGACGTCACGTACACGCTCACCCTGAAGGGCGCCACGGTCATGCCGGACGCCGCCGGGACCTCCGTCGAACAGGACGGCACCTGGAAGGTGTCCGTCAAGACGCTGTGCGGGCTCGTCGGTCTGAGCGGCAATGCGTCGCCGGGTCCGGGCTGCTGAATCCGCTGTCGTGGGCCTGCTGCTCCTGGTGGCCACGGCCTGCGGCAGCCGCCTCCCGGAGAGCGACTTCGGGGACGGGCCCGACCGGACGGCCACCCGCACCGCCGCGGAGCCGATCCGCGTGGGCATCGTCACGAGCGCCACCAGTCCGGTCGGCGGCAACGCCTTCACCGGTCCGCGCGACGGCGCGAAGGCCTACTTCGACGCCCTGAACGCGCGCGGCGGCATCGACGGGCGCAGGGTCGAGGTCCGCCGTTGCGACGACGGCGGCAGCGGCGTCGGCAACAACGAGTGCGTGCACCGGCTCGTCGACGAGGACGAGGTGGTGGCCCTCGTCGCCACGGCCGCCCTCGACTACGCGGGCGCCTCCCGGGTGTCCCACGCGCGCGTGCCCGACATCGGCGGCCAGCCGATCGGCGCGGCCTACGACACCTACCCGCATCTCTACGGGATCTACGGCAGCCTCGCCCCGCGCGACGGAAAGCCCGGCTGGGACGGTGAGCTGTACGGCGGCACCGAGACCTACCGCTACTTCAAGCGGGAGCGGGGCGCCCGTACGGCGGCCGTCGTCTCGTACAACCAGTCCGCTTCGGCGGCGTACGCCCGGCTCGTCACCCGGGGCCTGCGCGCCGAGGGCTACGAGGTGATCACCGAGCAGGTCGACTTCGCGCTGCCCAACTTCCGCGCGGCGGCGGCCGACATCGAGGAGCAGGGCGCCGACCTGGTCTTCGACGCCATCGACAGCTACGGCAACGCCCGGCTGTGCGAGGCGATGGACGACGTCGGCGCCGAGGTCCTCGCCAAGGTGACCAACGTGCAGAACTGGACGTCCACCGTCCGCGAGGACTACAAGGACGCGCCGCGCTGCCGCAACGCCCTGTGGGCGACGGGCGCGAGCCGCAACTACGAGGACACCGGCCACGACGCCGTACGGGAGTTCCGGGACGGCACGAAGGCTTTGAAGACCCGCTCCCAGTGGCAGGTGGAGGGCTGGGCCGCCGCGATGTGGTTCACGGACGCGGCCAGGTCCTGTGCCGAGGAGGGCGTCACGCGCGCGTGCGTCGACCGTTTCATGGCGGCGGGGAAGCCGTACACCGCCGGCGGTCTGCTGCTGCCGGTCCGCTTCGAGCAGCTGCCCGAGCCGCCGAGGACGCGCAGGACATGCCTGTCGGTGGCGCGCTGGGAGGATGCCCGCGGCTGGGTGAGCCAGGGGGACATGAACAGCGAGTGCTACGACGTCCCGCAACTCCCCTACAAGCCCTGATGCGTACAGGGATGCGTACAGGCCTCAAAAGGTTCCCACATCCGGCTATCGATAGCGCAACTGTTCGGGAACAGAATGGTAAGTGAGCCCAACCATCCCACCAAGTCCCCGGTCTAACCCTCTGGTAGCTGGATGAGCCGGAGATACGGGGACGCATGCAGATTTCTTTCCTGATACACAACGCGTACGGAATCGGTGGGACGATCCGGACGACGTACAACCTTGCGAACACCCTCGCCGAGCAGCACGACGTCGAGATCGTCTCCGTCCTCCGCCACCGCGAGGAGCCGGTCTTCGCACGGAACCCGCGCGTGCGCGTGCGACACCTCGTCGACATACGCAAGAACGGCCCCGGATACGAGGGCGACGACCCCGAACATCTGAAACCGGCCCGGGTCTTCCCGAGAGGGGAGATCCGCTACGACCAGTACAGCGCCCTGACCGACCGCCGTATCGCGGAGCACCTCTCGACGGTCGAGGCCGACGTCGTCGTAGGCACCCGGCCGGGTCTGAACGTGCATCTTGCCCGGGAGACCAGACGCGGCCCGGTCCGCGTCGGGCAGGAGCACCTCACCCTCGACAGCCACTCCGTAGGGCTGCGCACGGAACTGCGCGGCGCCTACCCCCGGCTCGACGCCGTCGCCACGACCACGGAAGCGGACGCCCGCGCGTACCGCACGAAGATGCGGCTGCCCGGCGTGCACGTCGAGGCCGTGCCCAACTCCGTGCCCACGCCCGGCGTGGAGCCCGCGGACGGCTCCGCCAAGTGGGTCGTCGCGGCCGGCCGGCTCGCCCCGGTCAAGCGGTACGACCTGCTGATCAGGGCCTTCGACCTGGTGCGCGACCAGCGGCCCGACTGGCGGCTGAGGATCTACGGCAGCGGAAAGCAGAAGGACAAACTGCGTCACCTCATCGACGAACTGGGCCTCTACAACCACGTGCTGCTGATGGGACCGGCCAACCCCATCGAGCCGGAGTGGGCCAAGGGCTCCATCGCCGCGGTCACCTCCAGCATGGAGTCCTTCGGCATGACCATCGTCGAGGCCATGCGCTGCGGCCTGCCCGTCGTCTCCACCGACTGCCCGCACGGCCCCGGGGAGATCATCGACAACGGCGTGGACGGACGCCTCGTACAGGTCGGAAACGTCAAGGCCATCGCCGAGGGCCTGCTCGAACTCATCAACGACGACACGTTGCGCCGGCAGATGGCGGGCGCGGCGCTCAAGGACTCCGAGCGCTTCGACCCGGCCCGGATCGCCGAGCGCTACGAGTCGATCTTCAGCGGTCTCGTCTCGCGCGGCGGTTCCTCGGGGATCGGCCGGATGCGCGGCTCACTGCACCGCACCAGGGGAGCGCTGCTCGGCAGCGCGTACGCCGTTCGGAACGCCGGACTGGCCGCACTCGGCAAGGAGCGTTCCGCATGATGACACTGGCTCCGCAGACCGCGTCCCAGCCCACCGAGGAGGAGGACGCCGCCATGCCGCCGCGAGCCGACTGCATCGCCGACTCCGCGGGCGGGCTCACCTTCGACATGACCGAGCCGGGCGACTCCGGCGACACCCATCTCGTACTGCGGCACCGCGACGGCCGCCAGGAGGTCCGGCTGCCGCTCGCCCCGGCCGCCGACGGCCGGCTGCGCGCCGCGCTGCCCAGCGGCGTCGAACTGCCCGAGGGCCGCTGGGACGCCTACGCGCAGACCGCCGACGGCGAGCCGCAGCGCCTGACGCCCGGCCTCAACGACCTGCGCTCGCTCGTCGACCGGGTACCGAGCGGAGCCCGCGGCCATGTCGCCGTCCGCATCCCGTACGCGACCAAGCACGGCAACCTCTCCGTTCGCAGCTGGCTGCGCGCCCCGCACGCGGAGGCGGGCGAACTGCACATAGGGAAGGACGAGCTGGGCGTCCGGGGCCAGGTGTTCGGGGTCGCGCTCACCCCGGACGCGTACGTCGAACTGGCCGGCCGCACGGAGACCGGGCCCCTGCCGAGGGCCGAGGTCCACCGGGACGAGGCGGGCTTCCACTTCACCGTGGCCTACGCCCGGCTGCCCGAGGGGGTGTGGGAGCTGTGGCTGCGCCCGGCGGGGGAGAGCGGGCCGCGGGTACGGATCGCACGGCTGCTCGACGACATCGCCGACAAGAAGCCCATCTTCACGTACCCGAAGGTCACGCTGGAGACCCGGGACGGCACGGTGGAGGCCGGGCCGTACTACACGAACGACAACGACCTGACGGTGGCCGTCACAGCGGTGACTCCCTAGCCCCGGCCGATCGCCTCGACCGATCGTGACGGGTGCGGGCCGGTGTCCTGTGACGGGTCAACTTCCGTCAGGCGCCGCGTAATCGGGAAAGGAAAGGCGCGAAATCAGGCTCGGAGTCCGGTTTTCCGGGCGGGTATTTCCGGCCGTGGTGAAGATAGTCCCGGGGGTCTCGGAATTAGGTTCGAAGGCGGGCCGGAATCGTACCGGACCCGTATGGAAGCGCCCGTACGTGTGAAGGCCCGCCGCGCGGAAGTCGATGTGACCGAGGCCGAATCGCGTGTCGTTGTCCTGTGACAGAAGTGTGACCGGAGAGGTACCGGTGACGGATGGTGGCGGGCTCCGGGGTTCCCCGTCCGTATCGCGGCGCCTAACGTGGCGGCATGGCACCGATTCCCACTCCACCCGCAGAACCCGCCGACACACCGGACGCGTACGTCGGACTGGAGGCGAGCGGCGCCGAGCGGCAGGCCCGCGAACGCGGCTGGTCGGCCGTGCGGTCGCTGCCGCCGGGCGCGATCATCACCATGGAGTACCGCGTGGGGCGGCTGAACTTCGAGGTCACCGACGGCCGGGTGACGCGTTGCTGGAAGGGATGAGTTCGCTCGTGGGCAGGGTGCGGGCCGGTGGGGGCTGAGCGCGCAGTTCCCCGCGCCACCAAGAAAAAAGCCGGGGCGCAGCCCCGCTTCTAGGGGCGCGGGGAACTGCGCGACAAGCCCCCACCGGCGGGCGGACGAGCGTCTGCGGGCGGCGGGGATCGGCGTGCGTACCGGCCCCGCGCCCAGCGGCTCGTGGTCAGCCGCCCGCCACCGGGCGCGGAGACGCCGTGCCGCGTGTCACTCGGTCCGTCTGCGGCGGCCGGCGGCTGCCGATCGGCGTCACCGGGGTGCGCTCCGAGCGGGTCAGATGCGGGCCCGGGGCCAGATACCCCGGCGCCCGGGGCGGTCGGGAGGCGGCCACCGGCTCGCGCACCACGGGCTGCTGCTCGTCGGCGGAGTCGCCGCCGATCGGGGCGAGCGCCGCGGGCACACCCACCGGGGCGGCCGGCGTCGGCGTCGGGACCGTGCCGCGACGGCGGTTGCGCCAGGCGTCGCGCAGGTCGAAGATGCCGGCCTCGGCACGCGCGATCAGCGGCTCGACCCAGGGCAGCGCGAGCAGGATCAGCAGGCCCGCGGCCCAGCCGAGGACCACATCGCTCAGCCAGTGCGTACCGAGGTAGACGGTGGTCAGGCCGACGCCGAGGGAGACCACGGCGGAGAGCGCCGACAGCCAGCGGCGGGCCCACGGCGTCGAGGCCAGATAGGCGAGGATGCCCCAGGTCACCACGGCGTTGGCGGTGTGGCCCGAAGGGAATATGTCGCCGCCGAGCCACATCTCGTTCGAGCCGACGTTGGTCGCGTAGTGCGGACCGAGACGGCCCATGCCGAACTTGGCGGCACCCACCGTGGCGTTCAGCAGCAGCAGCGAGGCGCCCAGCGTGAGCAGCGGGCGCAGGGTGTGCTGCCGCCAGGAGCGCCAGCCCAGCCACGCCGCGATCATCACGGCGGTGGGGCCGCGCTGGCCGAGCACCACGTAGTAGTCGAGGAACGCGTGGATCTCCGGCCACTGCTGGTACGGCCGGAAGAACATGACCTGCCAGTCGAACCGGACCAGCCACGAGGTGATCACGACGGCCCACACGATGGCCGCGTAGAAGGCGAGCGTGGACGCGAAGAGGACCACTCGGTGCCGGCTCATCCTGGGCACGTCGATATGGGCCGGTCGTTCCGGCTCACGGTCCAGCCGGGCGAAGACCCGGTCCAGACGAGTCAGCTTTCGTTCGGTACGCACTCAATCGACGTTACAGCGAGTGAGGTGTGTTCCAGGCCGAAGCACCCTCTTTGTGATGACGATGTGATGTGGGATCTCTCTCAGAAGGGGGTTTATCGCCGTGGATTACGGAATCCCCCGTCCGCTCTTCCTTCAATTCGATTGATCACTTCGGAGCGGAGTTTTATGGCGCTTTCAAATGCGTTCACCGAATGCTTGCGTGTCCTTCTCCCGACGCTCACCGGCCACCCTGTGTGATCACGGCGGACCCGAGCCGTTCAGCCAGAACGCGCCGTACGCCGCCGACGCCACCGCCACACCGCCCAGCACCCACACCGACCTGGACGTTCGCAGTCCGGCGAGGGCCCGGGCGAGGGGCAGAAGGAGGGGGAAGGCGGGCATCAGTAGGCGTGGTTTCGAGCCGAAGTAGCTCGACGCGCACAGCGCGAGGACGGTGACGACCCCCGCGTACACCAGGAGCGGCAACGGCTGCCGCTGCCGTACGCCGGTCACGTACAGCCGAACGAGGAGACCGACCCCGACGAGCAGGCCGAGCCCGGCCAGGGCCGACGGGAACGAGGTGAACTTGTCGGCGACGAACCGGGCGAACGCGTACCCGCCGTCGAAGCCGTTGCGCCAGCCCGCCTGGACGTCGAGATAGCCCAGCGGGCCCCGGCCCGTGCGACGGCCGACCCACAGGACGTAGCCGGCCGCGCCCAGGGGCGCGATCAGCATCCCCAGGGCGCGCCGCCACCCGGGCGCGCCGTCCTTCGCCGGCGTGCTCCGTTCCCGTACGAACGTGCTCCGTTCCCGTACGAAAGAGGCGAGGGCCGTCACCCATACGGCCGCCACGACCGCCGCGCCGACCGGCCGGGTCAGGCCGGCCAGCGAGGCGAGCAGGCCCGCGGTCAGCCAGCGACCGGTCAGGACCGCGTACAGCGACCAGGCCGCGAGCGCGGTGAACAGCGATTCGCTGTACGCCATCGACTGCACGATCCCGACGGGCAGGACGGCCCACAGGAGCACGGCGCAGATCCCGGCCCGGTGCCCGTACACGTGGTCCGCGACCGCGAAGATCCCCCAGGCCGCCGCGAGCGAGGCGACCGCGCTCACCAGCAGGCCCGCGTCGGCGTACGACAGAGGGGACACCGCCGACACCGCCCGCTCCAGCCAGGGCAGCAGCGGGAAGAAGGCCAGGTTCGAGTGCACGTCGCCGCCTGGCAGGCGCACCTCATAGCCGTAGCCGAGCTCGGCGACCCTGGTGTACCAGAGGGAGTCCCAGCGGGCCGAGAGCAGTTGGTGCGCGCTCTTGTCCCGGGCGGCGCTCCACACCGCGAGCGTCACCAGGCCCAGCGCGCGCACCGCCGCGTACCCGAGCAGCGCGGGCACGGCACGGCGCCAGGACGGCCCCGGGCGGGCCGGCGTGACAGGCGTTTCAAGATCGGTCACAGGCTCGATTATCGAGGGGGCCCGCGACCGGGCACCCCGCCGGGGGGCGGGCTCGGACCCGGCGGCGCGTGGCGCACGCCACACGCGTCACAGGAGAACGTGAG
>NZ_LIPP01000073.1 GCF_001418335.1 Streptomyces aurantiacus
TGAGGCACTCCCCGCAGCCGCGACACGACCGGGCGGGGGCGTGCCGGTATGTCACAGCCCGCCGCCTAGGGCCCTTCTGATGGATCTCCGTGGGGAAGGAGCGGCGTCCGGTGCGTGCTCTCGGCGTGCCGGGCACAGGCCCGCGTACTGGACGTACTTGGGTCTGTGCCCGGTGCGGCGAGTGGGGGTCCCCCCTGCTCGAAGAGCTTGGGGGAGCGTGCCGGGCGTCGCGACGCCGCGGAGATCCATCAGAAGGGCCCTAACGGGGCGCCAAGGCCTTGCGGGCCCTGGTTGCCAAGGTGTCTGCGCCGCAGGCGATGGCCAGGGTCAGGCCGCGGTTGATCTCCGTGGTGGAGCGGGAGGCGATGCCGTAGTCGACTCGGGCCGCCGCGTGTTCGTAGGCGCAGGGCGACGCTTCCAGGTATGTGACCGCCTGGGCGTGGAGTGCGACCGAGCGCCGGCCGGTCTCCAGGGCGGCGGCGCAGCGCAGCGCCTCCCCGATGGCCGTGTCGGTGCCGAAGCGCTCGGCCTGGATACGGGCGTCGGCGGCCACCTCCATGGCGCGTCGCGGGTCCGTGGCCGCGAGGGCACGGGCGAGGTCGCCCGCCCAGGGCGCCATCACGGTGTTGTGGCCGCCGCGGGACTCGGACATCTTCTCGGCGCTCTCCAGCTCGTGCACGCCGTCCTCGACGCGGCCGGCCGCGATGAGCAGGCGGCCCCGTATCGAGTGGGTGTCCGGCAGCACGATCGTCGACGGGTGGGGCGGCTCGAACGCGTACCGCTCGGCGATCTCCTCGGCCTCGCCGACATGGCCGCGGGCGAGCAGGGTGTCGATGAGCATGCACGCCGCGGACCAGTGCATCGGCAGTCCGTGGCCCACCCGGTCGGCGAGCCGCAGTGCCTCGCGCAGGGCCGCCTCCGCTTCTCTGAGGCGGCCCCGTCTGCGGAGCACGTACCCGCCGAAGGCGTGCGCGAGGGCCAGATGGCCACCGCTCCAGCCGGCGGACTCGTAGCTGCTGCGGGCCTCCGCGAAGAGGCTCTCCGCACGGTCGAGGCGGTCGGCGTAGGTGTACGAGATGCCGAGCATCATGAGGAGCTCGAAGCTCCACTCGGTGTCGGTCCAGCCGAGGCCCGGCGCGAGCCGGCCGTTGACGAGCGCGCGGTCGCAGAGCTCGACGACCTCCTCGGCGTTCTCCCCGCGGGTCATGGCGTCGAAGGCGCGCAGGATGAGCAGGGCGCGCTCGGAGTTGTCGCGCCCGGTGAGCGGCTGCACGAGCCGGGCCAGCCGGCGGGAGCGGCCGGGCGCGTCCTCCTCGCCCGCGTGGATGCCCTCCCACATGTAGTGCACGGCCTGCAGCCGCATCCGCTCGGGCCCTGCGTCGAGCCGGTCCGCCTCCGCGTCGACCGTGGCGACGGCCGCCTCCAGCTGGTCGTTGTGGACGAGCGCCGAGGACAGCCGGCAGACCGCGTCGACCCGCAGCTCCTCCGCCAGGCCGTGCACCGTGAGCGCCTGCCGCAGGTACCCGATGGTGGTCGCGGGCGAGGTGAGCAGCGTGGCGCAGCCCAGTTCGTAGAGCACGCGCGCGTGGACCTCCGGGAGCGGCGGTTCCAGCAGGGCGCGCTCCAGGCATCGGCGGGCCGCGTCCGGTGCGCCGACGGCGAGGTGCTCGCGGGCGGCCTCCCGCATCTGTTCGACGAGTTCGGGGTCGTCGTCCGGATGGACCTCCAGCAGATGGCGGGAGGCCGCGGCGGCGCCGAGCCCCGACGCGGTGACGACCGAGGCGGCCACGCCGTGCATCGCGGTGCGCAGCGCGTCCGGGATCGAGCGGTAGACGGCGGTGGCGATGAGCGGGTGGACGAACTCCAGCTCACCGTCGTCCGGTTGGCCGGGCGTCCGGTCGGTGCCGGTGAGGATGCGGGCCGCGCTCAGCCGCGCCACACAGCGCTCCGCCTCGTCCCGCTGTATTCCGGCCAGTTCGGCCGCCAGACGTACGGAGATCTGCGTACCGAGGATGGCGGCCGCCCAGGCGAACTTGGTGGCGTCGACGCCGAGGCCCTCCAGCCGGTCGACCAGTCCGCGGCCACGCGCCGCGCGGTTCAGGGCGCGCAGTTCGCCGGCCGAGCTCTCGACGGGTTCGAGTGCGCTGTCCTGGACCTTGGCGAGGAGTTCCACGGTGTCGTAGGGGTTGCCGCCGGTGACCGCCCAGACCTCGCGGCAGAACGGGGTGTCGGCGTGTTCGCCGAGCGTGGCGCGGGTGAGTCCTGCCGTGGCCTCCGGGCTCAGCGCGCGCAGACCGGGCATCGGGCGGGCCAGCGCGTCGAGCGTGTCGAGGTGGCGGGCGCTCTCGCCGGTGGCGTCCCCGGGGCGGCGGGCGACCACGACGAGGACGGGAGAATCGTCGAGGCGCTCGGCGAAGGCCGCCAGCCAGTGCAGGGTCTCCTGGTCGGCCCAGTGGGCGTCGCCGATGATCAGCACCAGCGGCCACTCGCGCCGGGCGAGCCTGCGCACGGCGGCGACCAGTCCGTCGCACACGCCCTGCGGGTCGGCCTGGCGCGCGCCCGGCTCGGCGATCCCGAGTGCGGGTCCCGCGATGTCGTACCAGTCGCCGAAGTACTCGCGGGCCTCGTCGGGCATCAGCGCCACGAGCGCGGGCTGCAGCAACTGCCGGACGACGTTGAACGGTACGGACGTGATGGTCTCGCCGCCACGGGCCGACCACACCGTGCAGCGGCCCTCCGCGACGGCGCGGACCCGGGCGAGCAACGCGGTCTTGCCGAGGCCCGCCTCGCCGGTGAACACCAGCAGGCGGCCCGCGGCGGAGCCGGCGCTCAGGGCGTCGACCGCCTCCGCGACCGCGGCGAGTTCCGTGTCGCGCTCCCAGAGCGGTGCCGAGGCGGCCGCACCCGGCCGTACCTCCGTCATCCCGCTACCTCCCCAGGTCACCCGAACGGCGTACAGACCTTGAGCGTAGCCCTCCACAAGGCGCGATGGAGCCTGGTCGGGACACCTGTTGCCGCCACGGGTGACGGCGGAGGACCGGAGGCGACGGACCGAGCCGTCGACCAGCACGGGTGAAAGTTTTCGACCGTCAACAAGCATGATGTGAAAGAAACTTTCGGCCCCCTCGCGAGGGATCACCGCGGGGCGTCGTCAGGACGCGAAAGCGCGGAACAGCAGGTGCGTCCGCCGCTCGCGTGACTTGAAACGGGGTCCTCTCATACTGCTTTCACCCACACCTCATACGGTGGACCCATGACGCAGGCGACTCCCCCCGGCTGGTATCCCGATCCCGGGCAGACAAGTGACGGTCCCGCCACGCAGCGCTGGTGGGACGGCAGGACATGGACGGACCAGACCCGCCCCGCGGAGTCGGCCGCCGCATGGGACCCCCCGGCGTACGCGCCGGGCGCACCGTATCCGGGCGCGAGCCCGGGCGGGCCCCGGCGCGGAGTGCGTACGGCGATAGCCGTCGCCGCCGCCGTCGCGGTGCTCGCGGGCATCGGCGGCGGTGTGTACGCGCTGACCGACGACGACGGTTCGAGCAGCGCGGAACAGAGCAACGCCCAGCCGACGCCGACACAGTCGGGCGGCCCGCAGGGGCAGGACGGTGGCGGCCAGGGCGGTCCCGGCGGCCAGGACGGCGGCGAGAGCGCGATCCCGCAACCGCAGCAGGAGAAGGGCTTCGCCGCCGACCCCGTCAACGGCATCAGCCTGCCCGTGCCCGACGACTGGAGCGGCGAGACCATCCAGGTGGGCGCCCAGGTGACGTCCAAGGACTCCTACAAGTGCCCCGGCGACGCCTCGGCGACCTGCACCCGGGGCGGCGCCTACTCCGTTCCCGCGCTCGCCCTGGAGCTGAAGGCCACCACCGTCGAGGCCGCCGCCAAGGAGGACATCTCCAAGAACGCCGAGGAATCCTACGGCGGCAAGAGCTACGGCAAGATCACCTCGCACGACGAGCTCTCCTCCAAGGCCGTCACCGTGGCCGGGCAGAAGGGCTACGCGGTCCGCTGGAAGGTCGTCACGAGCAAGGGCGCCGACGGCTACGTCGAGTCGCTGGTCTTTCCCGCGCCGGCCAACGCCAAACAGCTCGTCGTCGTGCGCTTCGGTGTCGACGTCGGGTCCGGGTCGCCCGGGCAGTCCGTGATCGACGACATCACGAAGGGGATCAAGAAGTCCGCAGGCGGCGGCAACGGCCAGGACGTGTAGGACGTACGTCCAGGACGTACTGCAGTCCCGACATCAGTTCCGGCACCGGTCCCGACACCGGTCCCGGCACCGGTCGGCCGGACGGGGCACCTCTCCGCTCAAGAGGAGCCCCGTCCGGCCGCGGGGTGCGCGCCGCCCCCGTCCCCACGGTGCGGCGCGAGCAGGTCACCGTCCAGTCATCCCGTGGACGGCGCCTGGGTACAGGGGGCCTCCGACAGCCCGAGCGCGGGCAGCAGGGCCACTTCGACGAAGCGCAGGAGATAGTCCGTGTCGGCCGGCCGCCCCTCCAGGAGGGGACGGACGCGCAGCACGCCGAGCAGTTGCGCCGGCAGGAACTCCAGCACCGGAAGGTCGGCCGCGATCTCTCCCCGCTCGACCGCGCGCCCGATCATCGCCCCGAGCGCGTCGAGTTCGGGCTTCACCAGGGCCTCGCGCAGCGCGCGTTTCAGTTCGTCGTCCTGTGTCATGGACGGCCCGAGCGCCTGCAGCAGCCGGGTGTCCTCGTCGGACCGCTCGCCCGCCGTGCGCGCGACCGCGCGCAGGTCGCCCGCGAGTGAGCCGGTGTCGATGCCGATGAACTTGGGGCAGTGGTTGGCGCGCAGCGCCGCCGCCACGAACTGCGGCTTCGTCTTCCACTGCCGGTAGAGCGTGGACTTGCTGCACCGGGTGGTGGCGGCGACGCCCTCCATGGTCAGCGCGTCGTAGCCGCACGAGCGGACCTGGTCGAGCACGGCGTCGAAGAACTCCTGCTCACGCTCGGGCGTGATCTTGGAGCGGCGAGAGGCGGCGACCGTCTCCGGTTCCTCCGCTGCCTGCGACGTCATGGCGCTCCCCTCGCTCGTCCCGGCGGTTTCCCTGTGTGGTTCCCGGCACACTGGGCACCCTATCGATACGCCAGTGTACCGGAACGGCTTCGTATCGGTACACTGGCGTATCGATGAGCCTTGGACAGGACCCACCCCTCTGTCGAGTGGATCCACTCCTGGGCTCACCACGCATCAGCACACGTGAGACCGTCAAGCAAAGGGGCCGGGGGATGGAACGCCCAACCGAGCCTGCACCAAAGGGTTCCGCCGCGATACCGCGGCCACCTCTCGTCCGTGAGGTCCTGCTCGTCGCGGGTCTCTTCCTCGTCTACAAGCTCGGCCGGCAGCTGGCCACCGGCCACACCGCCGAGGCCTTCGGCAACGCGCACCGCGTGTGGGACCTGGAACGGTTCCTGCACCTGCCGGGCGAAGGCTCCGTACAGTCCGTGACGCTGCACGGCGACACCCTCGTACATGTCGTCAACACCTATTACGCGACCGTCCACTTCCCCGCCACGGCGGCCTTCCTGATCTGGCTCTACCTGCGCCGTCCCGGGCACTACGTGTGGGCCCGCCGGGTCCTCGCCGCGGTGACCGCGGCGGCCCTGGTGGTGCATCTCACCTTCCCGCTCGCCCCGCCGCGCATGCTCGCCGCGACGGGCCTCGTGGACACCGGGCAGGTGTACGGACCCACGGTGTACGGCGCCTCGCCCAAGACGGACTCGCTCTCGAACCAGTTCGCGGCGATGCCGTCGCTGCACTTCGGCTGGGCCCTGATGGTCGCCATCGGCCTCATCGTCGCGACCCGCTCCCGGTGGCGCCTGCTCTGGCTGCTGCATCCGCTGCTGACCCTGCTGGTGATCGTCGGTACGGCGAACCACTACTGGCTCGACTCGATCGTGGCGGCGGCCGTCCTCGGTGTCGTCCTCGCCGTCGTCCGCCCGCCCCACCTGCCGGCGGCGACCGGCGGGTCCGGCCAGGAACGCGAGGACGTCGGCGGCTCCGTACCCGCGACGCCGGGCGGACGGGCCGCACCCGACGTGCCGGAAGCACCCGACCTCGTCGGAGCGCCGCGGCTCGTGGGAGCCCGGCGATGAGCGCGACCCTCGTCGCCGTCGTCCTGTCGCTGTTCTCCGCCGTCGCATACGCGGCCGCGGCCGTGGCGCAGGAACGGCTGGCCTCCAGGACCGCGGACTCCGGGGTGCTGCGCCTGCTGGGCCGCGGCGCCTGGTGGTGGTCGGTCGGTCTCAACGCGGGGGCGGCGCTCCTGCACGTGGCCGCCCTCAAGTACGGGACCCTCACCCTCGTCCAGCCGCTCGGCGCGCTCACCCTGGTCGCCGCGGTGCCGCTGGGCGCGCGGCTGGCGGGACGGCGGGTCACCGCGGTCGAGTGGCGCGGTACGGCACTGACGCTGGCCGGGCTCGCCGCCCTGCTCGTCACGGCGTCCGGGCCCGCGCCCGACGACGTGCTGAGCGTTTCGCAGGCGCTGACCGTTACGGGCACCACCGCGGTACTCATCGGCGTACTGGCCCGCCCCGGCACACGCCCGGGGCTGCGGCACGCGTCCGCCTCCGGGGTCGCCTCCGGTGTCGCCTCCGCGCTCACCCAGACCGTCACGGTCGCCGCGACGGACCGCTCGGGTCCGCTGCTCAGCGGGCAGGTGATCGTGGTGGCCGTGCTGGTCGCGGCCTTCGCCGCGGCGGGGCTGCTGCTGTCGCAGACCGCGTACAAGGGCGGACTCGGCGCGCCGCTCGCGGTGGTGACGCTGGCCAATCCGGTCGCCGCCGTGGTGATCGGGCTCTCGCTGCTCGGCGAGCGGCTGCAGGGCGGGGCGGTGGGGCTGCTGCTGGCCGGGGCCGGAGCGGCGGTCGCGGGCTGGGGCGTGGTGACGCTGTCGCGTTCCTCACCCGGGCCCCTGTCCCTGCCCGCACCGGAGCCGGTGGCCGCACCCGCCGCCGCACCCCTACGGGGCTCTCCGGCGGATTCGCCGGGCGAGGAGGCGCATCCGGTGGCCGCGGTGCTCGCGCTGGAACGCGGATCGGCCGCGTACGAGCGTGCGTTGCTGCCGCGGTTGCCGCGGCAGCCGAAGCAGCCGAAGCCGGGGCATCTCACCCCGCTGTAGGACCACCGCGGACGGACATGCGGGGAGGGCGGTCGCGGATGTCCGCGACCGCCCTCCTTCTACCGCAGGTGAACCGACGGGTCAGCCCAGGCCGCGCTTGTCCTGCTTGAGCGCCGTGTCGACGGTGAGCGCCGTCGCCACCACGAGGCTCAGCAGGGGCTCGGGAAGCTGGAAGTGGATCTGCAGGACGTAGTTGTCCGCGGTGGTGAACATCGTCTTCGCGAGGCCTTCCCAGGTCTTGGTGATCCGGGCGACCTCGTTGTCGGCGTGGTCGACGATCGCGAAGTTCCAGGCACGCCAGTTCTCCGCCTTGACCGCGCCGACCTGCTGTCCGTCGACCTTGATCGCGAAGTTGATCTTCCCGAACATGTTCTGCTGGGCGATCTCACCGACCGGCGTACCGTCCGCACGCGCCACGAGCACCCGGGACTTCAGGAACTTCCGGGGCCTGGTCAGCAGCAGCTGCGGCTGACCGTGCGCGTCACGGATCTCCAGCTTGTGCGTCATGAACTGGTCGAGGCTGGCGAAGAAGCGCAGCGCCTTCTTCAGGGTGCTCTGTCCGACCTGGACGACCGAGCCGAGCGGGTTGCCCTGCTGGTCCATGACCTTGTACTCGTTGGTCAGCTCGATCAGCTTGGCCTTCTGGTTCACCACCAGGACCGGCTCGGTGAACAGGGTGCCGCCACCGGCCGTGTTGGGCGCCACACCGGCCCGCTGCTGCACCTGCTGCTGGACGCGCGGATCGAAACCCGCCGCCTGCTGCGGTACCTGCTGCTGAACAGGCTGGGCCTGCTGCTGGTCCTGGTTGGTGTGCTCGGTCCACTGGGCGCCGTCCCAGTAGCGCAGGGTCTGGGGCGCGCCCTGCGGATCCGGATACCAGCCTGCAGGTGTGTTCGAATGCGTGGTCACCGGGGCACACTACCCCGGGCCCGCAGGTACATGACCAGTCCGGTCGATGTGGGACTCATCGCATCTTCCGTGCCGTGTCGCATCCCCTACGCCGTCGCGATCGCGGGGTCGCTGACACCCACCCGGCCGTTCTCGACGTGCCCGGCGAAGCGGCGCAGGAACGAACCGTCCGCGTCGGACGTGACGGTGAGGTCGTACCAGCGCCTGCTCGCGCGCAGGTCCACGGTGTGCCGCACGGTCGCGCCGGGCCGCACCTTGAACGACCTGGGCCTGCCGCCGTAGCCGCTGGTGAGCCTGAGGCCGACCGTGCGGGTGCCCTTGTTGGTGAAGGCCAGCTCGACGTCGTCCCCGTCGTGGCGGGCGGTGACCTCGGGTCCGGCGGCCTTACCGGGGCCCTTGAAGACGCGGACGAATCCGTTGGGCCCGTGCACGGTCAGGTCGTACGAGCCGTCCGAGCCGTTCGAGTTCGCGGAGTTCCAGGTGTCCGAGACGCTCTTGCCCGCCTCGGTGGTGTAGGTCCAGGGACCGTCGGTGCGGTTCCCGGAGGTCACGTGGAAGGAGGCGCCGGCCTTCTTGCCCGAGGCGAAGGTCAGCGTGAACTTCCCGGCCTTCGCGTCCGCCGAGCCGTCGACCAGCGGCGCGTACCGGAGCGGGCGGGCGGGCCGTAGACCGCGCTCCTGCCTGGGCAGCCGGGGGTTCGCGGGCGGGGTCGGCTTGTAGTCCGGGTGCCGGTCGTTGTCCTGGGGCTCGTACGCGTCGGTGTCCGGCAGGCCGGCCGGCCTGCTGTCCTTGCGGGAGAAGTCGAACGCCGAGGTCAGGTCGCCGCAGATGGCCCGGCGCCAGGGCGAGATGTTCGGCTCCTCGACGCCGAAGCGGCGCTCCAGGAACCGGACGATCGAGGTGTGGTCGAGGGTCTCCGAGCAGACATAACCGCCCTTGCTCCACGGCGACACGACGAGCATCGGCACCCGCGGGCCCAGACCGTACGGTCCTGCGACATGGGTCGGGCTGCCCGCGAAGAGGTCCGGGCCGACGTCGACGGTGGACTTGCCCTGCTCGGCGGAGCGCGGCGGCAACGGCGGCACGAGGTGGTCGAAGAAGCCGTCGTTCTCGTCGTACGTGATGAACAGGGCCGTCTTCGCCCACACCTTCGGGTCGGCGGTGAGCGCCTCCAGGACCTGGGAGATGTACCAGGCGCCGTAGTTCGAAGGCCAGTTGGAGTGCTCGGAGAACGCCTCGGGGGCGGTGATCCAGGAGACCTGCGGCAGCCTGCCGCCCAGGACGTCGGCCCGCAGCCCGTCGAAGTAGCCCTCGCCCTTGCGGGCGTCCGTGCCGGTGCGGGCCTTGTCGTAGAGCGGGTCGCCCGCCTTGGCGTTCCGGTACTTGTTGAAGTAGAGCAGCGAGTTGTCGCCGTAGTTGCCGCGGTACGCGTCCTGGATCCAGCCCCAGGAGCCGGCCGCGTCCAGGCCGTCGCCGATGTCCTGGTAGATCTTCCAGGAGATCCCGGCCTTCTCCAGGCGCTCGGGGTACGTCGTCCAGTCGTAGCCGGCCTCATCGTTGCCGAGGACGGGGCCGCCGCCCTTGCCGTCGTTGCCGGTGAACCCCGTCCACATGTAGTAGCGGTTCGGGTCCGTGGAACCGATGAACGAGCAGTGGTACGCGTCGCAGACCGTGAAGGTGTCGGCGAGCGCGTAGTGGAAGGGGATGTCCTCGCGCGTCAGGTACGCCATGGTCGTGGCGCCCTTCGCGGGGACCCACTTGTCGTACTTGCCGCCGTTGTAGGCGGCGTGCCCGTCGGGCCAGCTGTGCGGCAGGCCCTCCAGGAACTGCATGCCGAGGTCGTCGGCCTCCGGGCGGAAGGGCAGAAGGTCCTTGGTGCCGTCCGACTGGTGCCAGACGGACTTGCCGTTGTCGAGCGCGACCGGATGCGGGTCGCCGAAACCGCGGACACCCCGCAGCGCACCGAAGTAGTGGTCGAAGGACCGGTTCTCCTGCATGAGGACGACGACGTGCTCGACGTCCTCGATGGTGCCGCGGTGGTGGCCCGCGGGGATCGCGGCGGCCTTGGCGATGCTTTCCGACAGCGCGGTGAACGCCGCGGTACCGCCCGCGAGTTGCAGAAAACGGCGCCGATTCACTTCGGTCATGACTGGGTGACCTCTCGTCCTGACGGGTACGGGGCGGCTGACGGACTGACCTGCGCATGCCCGAAGGTGCGCGCAAGGAGTGTTCCAAGAGCAACAAACGTCAGGGAAGGGCCGCGTGGCGCCTGTGTGAAACACGGCGGTACGTGAGGTGCCGGGCCCCCCTTCTCGTCTCGCGCCGAAGGGAAGCCCGGAACATCCCCTGGGCTTCCCTGGCGTGCCGGATCACTTCGAGGATCACTCCGCGTGGGCCACGGCCGCCTTCTGCAACTCCACCGCCGCGAGCAGGCTGAGCCGCGGCTCGGCGCCACGCAACGCCTTGACCGCCGCGACCGAGGCGATGTCCCCGGCGAAACCGGCAGCATCCAGCCGCGAGCGCACCCAGCGGGCGCGCAGTTCGGTGTCGGTCGCGGTGGCGGCGGCCCGAGCGAGTGCGACAGCCCGTTCCAGACCCGGCCGCTCCTCGGGCGATGCCTCGTCCAGGGCCGCCTGAAGAGCCGTACCGACGACGTCCGCGTCCCGGATCAGCAGGACGAAGCTGTGTTCCGCACTCGGCTTTCCGATACCTCTCATGGAGATCATGATTTACCTCGACTCGCTGTCGGCACAAGCGGCTTCACAAGCGGCTTGTGGAATACGGCAAACTCGGTCCGGCGGCAGTAGGCCCCTTTTCCGGTTTCATTGGCCGCTGCTCAGCGCGGACATCGGGGAGGTCCGGGCGGCGCGGCGGGCGGGCAGCAGGCCGGCGACCGCGGTGAGTACGGCCAGTCCCGCGACCAGAGCCAGGAGTTGTCCGGCCGGCAGTCGCAGAGGCGCTGTGGTGAGGACGACGCGCATGAGCAGCCAGGCACAGGGCACACCGAGAGCCAGGCCGAGAACGCCGCCGAGGACCCCGTACAGGCCGGCCTCCAGCGTGACGATCCGGCGCAGTGCGCCGCCGCGCATGCCCAGCGCGCGCAGCAGTCCGAACTCACCGGTGCGTTCGATCGCGGTCAGGCTGGTGGTGACGGTGACACCGACGACCGCGATGAGGACGGTCAGGGCCACGAGACCGAGCGAAGTGGTACGCATGATCTCAAGTTCGCTCTGGTTGGACTCCCGGGTCGTCGCGAGAACGTTCACGCTGACGTCGTCGGGCTTGGAGACGTGTTCACGGACCGTGGTCTCCAGTGCCCGCTGCCCTTCACCGCGGGCGGTGAGACCCCCGGCCGAGGCGTCGGCGAGGATGCCGTTCGCTGTGCGGGAAGCGCCCATCCGGTCGAGGTCGGCGGGGGCGACGAGTACGTTCGACAGGAGCGGGCCCTCGCCGGGCAGTGTGGCGGCCACGGTCAACCGGATCCCGCCGCGGCGGGACGGGAGGGTGAAGGAGTCGCCCGCCTGCACTCCGAGGAGGTCGGCGAGGCCCGAGGCGACGACGGCGTTGCCCGGGCCCAGGTCGTCGAGGGAGCCCGTGGCGGTGTCGATGTGTGCGCTGGTGGGCAGGGCGGTGAGATCGACGTCCGTCACCTGGATCTCCTGACGACCGGCCTTGGGCCCGATGGTCGTCGTGAGGCTGCGGTAGGTGGTGACGTGGGTGAGATGAGGTGACGCGGCGAACCGCCGGATCACCGAGGCGTCCAGGCCCTGTTCGCCGGCCGCGACCTCGAAGTCGGCCGGGGCGGTGAGGGCGGCGCCGCGCTGCATGTAGCCGTCCAGGCAGGCGAGGGAGACCAGGGCTCCGGACACCAGGGCCACGCCGAGCGCGACGACGACCGAGACGGACGCGGCACGCCGTGGTGTGCCTCCGACACCGCTGACGGCCAGCCTGCCGGTGGGGCCGAACAGGCGCAGCGGCCAGCTGAGCACGGCCAGCACGGGGCGGACCAGGAGGGGGCCCAGGGCGATGAGTGCCAGGAAGGCGAAGCCCGCCACGGCGACGGTGACCACCATGGCGAAGCCGCGGTCGTAGTCGTTCTGGCCCGATTTCGGCAGATCGCCGAGCAGTTGCCAGGTGAGGGCCGTGGCCGCGGCGGTGAGAAGAAGTCCGACGGCCAGCCGGACGGGGCTGATACGGCGTTCGCCCGTCACGGTGCCGGCGGCGCGCAGCGCCTGCAGTGGTGACACCCTGGCCGCCGACAGGGCGGGGCTGAGGACCGCGCAGACCGTCACCAGCACGGTTCCCAGGACCACCAGCACGGCTTGCAGGAGGGGGAAGCCCGGTGCGGACAGTTCCTGTCCCGCGAGCAGGCGGGCGCCCCACGGCACGCATTGGCCGACGCCCAGCGCCATCACCACCCCGAGCCCACCCGCGACCGCACCCACCAGGGAGCCCTCGACCGCGAGCGCGGCCACCAGCCGGCCCTGCGGGGCGCCGATGGAGCGCAGGAGTGCCAGCTGTCGCAGGCGCTGGGCGAAGACGATACGGAACGTCGAGGTGGTGACCAGGGCCGCGGCCCCCACCGCCACGGCCAGGAAGAGGGAGATGAGTCGGAAGACCTCACGGAGGTCCCCGCTCACGGCTTCTTCTGCTTCCTGGGCCCGTACCGCGCTGCCGGACGTGACCGTTCCGCCGGAGGGCGCCTTGCCGAGGACGGCATGCACGCGTCGGGACAGCTCGCCCTCCGTGACACCGCTCTCGGCGCGGATGTCCACCCGCGTGAAGTCCGGCACCTTCGCCGTGCGAGCGAGGTACGTGTCCTTGAGGTATCCGCCGGCCTCCTGTTCGGAGGTCGCGGTGCTCCGCACCACACCGGTCACCCTGACGGCGACCTTGAGGGTCGCGACCCCCTCCTCGTCCTTGGGGTCGGGGACCAGCAGGGAAACCCGGGTCCCCGGGGCGAGTTGCAGTTGCTCGGCTGCCTGCCGGTTGACCGCTATCTCGCCGGGGCCGTCGGGGTAGTCCCCTTTGACCAGGGTGGCCTGGGCCAGCGGTCCGGTTCCGGGGTCCGCGTGGAGCTGCAGATAACGCTCGAACGGACCGGCGATCGGTGCGCCCGCGTCGGAGCGGCCGGCCGCCTCGGCCACACCGGGCACCGCCCGTATCCGCTTGAGCGTGGCGTTGCTGATGCCGGTCGACGACTCGTCGCCTGCGGTCGCGACCAGGCTGACGGCCTCGGGTGTGCCGCGGAAGCGGTCGAGGGTGGTTTCCATGGTGATCTGCTGTGCCATGACCGTGGCGAACACCACGAAGGCGGACACGAAGACCGAAAGACCGGTGGTCATCAGTCGGCCGGGTCGCCGGAGCAGTTCGGCCAGTTGCGATCCGAGCAGGCTCGCACGCCAGGAGATCTTCATCGGTTGCTTCTCCTGACCTGCATGGCGCGGGTGATGTCGGTGCCGGACGTCGCGAGGTCCTCGACGACACGTCCGTCGGCCAGGATGAGTACGCGGTCGGCGTAGGCGGCGGCACCCGGGTCATGGGTGACCATGATCACGGTCTGGCCGAGGTCCTGCACGGAGCGCCGCAGGAAATCGAGTACCTCCGTGCCCGACTGCGAGTCCAGGTTGCCGGTGGGTTCGTCGGCGAAGACCACTGCGGGCCGCGCCACCAGGGCGCGGGCCAGCGCCACTCGTTGCTGCTGGCCGCCGGAGAGTTCGCTGGGCCGGTGGGACAGCCGGTTGCCGATGCCGAGCAGGCCGACGATGTGCTGCAGCAGGTCGTGGTCGGTCCGGCGGCCGGCCATGGTGACCGGCAGTGCGATGTTCTCCAGAGCCGTCAGTTGCGGCAGCAGGTTGAACGACTGGAAGACGAAGCCGACCTTGTCCCGCCGCACCCGGGTCAGCTCCCGGTCGGACAGCCCGGTCAGTTCTGTGCCGCCCAGGGTGATCCGGCCCGAGGTGGCCGTGTCGAGGCCGGCCAGGCAGTGCATCAGCGTCGACTTGCCCGAACCCGACGGTCCGGCGATGGCGGTGAAGCGTGCGGGGGCGAACCCGACGCTCACGCCGTCCAGCGCCTTGATCTCCGTCCGCCCCTGCTGGTAGGTCTTGACCAGATTCTCCGCCGCGACAATGTGCTCGCCACCGTCGATACCGGCGCCATCAATAACAGACATTCCCGGTTCCCGCGCCATAGACATGAGATCGACTCTTCTTTCCGTGGCGTTTCGTATCAGGAGGCTATCGGCGGGAACTTGAGCTCGATGCCGGAGTCCGAGCAGTGCTCATTGGCCTTGTCCGCCAGCTCGGCCACTTCCTTGTTACTGGGGGGCGTGCCCTTCCCCTTCGCGTTCTCGGCCGCCCAGTATTCGTACGTCGAGATCCGCATGCCGAGATACCCGTCCTTCATCTCCGACCTGCGCGTCTCGGCCGTGCTCTTGGCCCACTTGTCGACGGCCGCCTTGTCGCTGGGGAGTTCCTGCGCCTCGTCGACGGTCTTCTGCGCCATCGCGCAGTCGGCCTTGGACGCCTGGCTCGGCTCGTTCCGCTCTTTCCACCAGAGCCCTGCGGCGACCACTGCCGCCACGACGACGATTGCTGCCGCGATGGCGCCGAACCGTACCGCGTTGTTCTTTCGGACCGATGTGGAAACAGCCATGATGTCCTCCGAGGAATTGTGTCTGCGTCATGTGTCGAGCGCTTGTCGACCAACAGATGCAATTCTCGAAGAAAGGGCGTCGCGGCACATCGGTTCAGAATCCGATCCTCGCGCCGCACGACTGCGACCGGGAGGGGAGGCGGGACTGCGACCGTGGTCGCAGTCCCGCCCGCGCCGGGTGGTGGCGGACTCGCCGGCAGGCGGTCAGCCGGAGGCTCGGGCGATTCCCGAGTCGTAGGCGAAGATCACGGCCTGCACCCGGTCGCGGAGGTCCAGCTTGGTCAGGATGTTCCCGAAATGGGTCTTCACGGTCGCCTCCGCTATGAAGAGGCTGGCGGCGATCTCGTTGTTGGACAGGCCCTCCGCTATCAGTTCGAGGACGTCCCGTTCGCGCTTCGTCAGCATGTCCAGCTGCTCGGCATGGCGGGACGAAGGCGCCAGCTTGCCCGCGAACCGGTCCAGGAGCTTGCGGGTGACGCGCGGGGCCACGACGGATTCACCGGCGGCCAGGACGCGGATCGCCGCCACGACTTCCTCGGAGGGAGTGTTCTTCAGCAGGAAGCCACTCGCTCCGGCCTGCAGCGCGGCGAAGGCGTCCTCGTCGGTGTCGAACGTGGTGAGCACCAACACCTTGGGCACGTCGGGGAGTTGACTGAGCCGCTGGGTCGCTTCGACCCCGTCCATGACGGGCATGCGGATGTCCATGATGACGACGTCCGCCTTGGTGACGGCCAGCAACTGCAGGGCGTCGGCGCCGTTTTCGGCCTCGCCCACGACGGTGATGTCGCTCTGCGCGCCCAGCACCATCGCGAACCCCGCCCGGATCAACGGCTGGTCGTCCACCACGACCACCCGGATCGGCCCGTTCACCTGACTCATCCCGTCGCCCTCACCGGAAGCTCCGCGTCGACCTGCCAGCCGGCGCCCAGACGGGGTCCCGCGGTGAAACTGCCACCGGACACCTCCACGCGCTCTCGCATGCCGACCAGACCGTTCCCACCACCACCGCCCCCGCCGGATGCGGGCTCGTGGCCCGCCAGTTTGCCCGCTCCGTCGTCGATCACACGAATCAGCACGACGTCCCTGTCGAATCGCAGCGTGATCGTCACCTGTGCTCCGGGTCCCGCGTGCCGCAGCACGTTGGTCAGGCTCTCCTGCACGAGCCGGAACACCGTCAGTTCGTCGGCGGTCGGCAGCCGGCTTCGAGCGCCCTCGACCGTCAAGGTCACCTTGAGTCCCGCGGCGCGGGCCCGCTCCGCCACCGTTTCGAGGTCGTCCAGTGAGACCGTGCGGCGGCCGACGGCCTCGTCGGGCCTTTCCTGCCCGCCGGAGCGGTCGGCGCGCAGCACCTTCACGATCCGGTGCATGTCATCGAGCGCGTCACGGCCGGTGGCCGCGATGGTCTGCAGCGCGGAGGCGGCCTTGCCGACATCCGTCTTGAGGGCGTATCCCGCGCCGTCGGCCTGCAGAATCATCACCGCCAGCGTGTGGGCCACCACGTCGTGCAGTTCCCTGGCGATCTCGGCACGCTCCTCGGCGGCCGCGAGCCGCACCAGGTGTTCGCGCTCCCGTTCCGCCGTGGCGGCCCTGGCCTCCATGCTGGCCACGTACAGGCGGCGCGTGCGCAGCACCATCGCGGTCAGCCAGACGGCCGAGCTCATACCGCCGAAGGTGATGAATGCCAGAAAGTCCCCGCCCTGATCGACAGCGCCGGGCGGGGTGAAGCCACCGAACCCGACGAACACTCCCGCCAGAACGGCCGCACCCGCTGTGTAGGTGTGCCACATCGGCTCGGCATGGGTGACCACCGACACCATCGCGACCAGCACGGCCACGTCGTACCCGGCCGGTGCCCCGGTGAGTTGCGGCTCCGTGTACGTGGCCAGCAGGTACTGGATCAGCGCGAGTCCGGAGACCAGACCCATCACCGTCATCGGCCGACGCCGGCGGAACACCAGCGTCAGCGCCATCGTCCAGCCGATGACCCCGTCGTACTCCTGGGTGTAGTAGGTGGTCATGTACGCCACCACCGCCGCGATGGCCAGATCGTACGCCGTGTGTATCCACGGCAGGTCAAGTAGGCGGCGCAACATGGCCGTCAGGCTACGCCACCGACACGTCGCGGTCGGCCACTTGGTGCCGTACCCGGCAGCAGGCGACCGACCTGGGAACTTCCGTTCGCGCAAGTCCTGTTGCCGGGGTGCGGACGACGTCGTCATGGTGTTGGGGACACGACGACGATGACGGGACCCGCTCATGCCGCGCATGACTGTGTGGGACAGCGCTGCGACCGCGATCAGCACCACCAGGGTGCTGGGCTCCCGCCACGAGGCGTACGAGGTCCTCGCCGCGCTGCGGGTGCTGCGGGCGCATCTGAACTTCGCCGAGAGCGCGGGCGTCCCGCTGCGTGCGACGACCCGGTACCGCAGCCCATGAAGGTCTGTGCGGGGTGGGACACATGCACACGGAGCGGATCGGCACGGAGCGGTGCGGTGCGGTGCGGCTGGGAACTAGGGCCCTTCTGATGNNCCGGGCACAGGCCCGCGTACTGGACGTACTTGGGTCTGTGCCCGGTGCGGCGAGTGGGGGTCCCCCCTGCTCGAAGAGCTTGGGGGAGTGCCGGGCGTCGCGACGCCGCGGAGATCCATCAGAAGGGCCCTAGGTCGCGCCCCCGACGGACGCGCGAGACGAAGCGCTAAATCGGCCGGGTGAGTCTCAGGTCGTAGGCGAGGATGACGGCCTGGATCCGGTCCCGTGCGCCGCTCTTGGCGAGGACCCGCCCGACGTGGGTCTTCACCGTCGACTCCGCCAGCGTGAACCGTTGCGCGATCTCGCCGTTGGTGAGGCCGTGGCCGATGGCGACGAGGATCTCGCGCTCGCGGCCGGTCAGGGAGTCCAGCCGGGGATCCTCCCGCACGGGCCCGCAGAGGTCACCGTAGAGCCGGTCGGCGAACGCGTCGAGCAGCCGCCGAGTCAGCGTCGGCGCGATCACCGCGCCCCCGGCGGCGACGGCCCGGATGCCGGCGAGCAGCTCCTCCGGGCGGGTGTCCTTGAGCAGGAAACCGCTCGCCCCGGCACGCAGCACGGCGAGCGCGTACCGGTCCACGTCGAACGTCGTCAGCACCAGGATCCGCGAACGCCCACCGGCGGCGACGATGCGCCGGGTGGCCTCGATCCCGTCGAAGCCCGGCATGCGGATGTCCATCAGCACCACGTCGGGATGCAGCTCGGTGGTGCGCCGAACGGCCTCGGCACCGTTTCCCGCCTCGCCGACGATCGCGGTGTCGGGGGTGCTCTCCAGCAGCATGCGAAACCCGAAGCGCTGCAGCGGCTGGGCCACCACAAGCACAGAGATCATGAATGGCTGCCTTTCAGGGTCGCGTGGACGGTCCAGCCGCCGTCCGGTGCAGGGCCGGTGCTGACCGTGCCGCCGTAGAGCGCGGCGATGTCTGACTTCTTACCGAGCGGACCTGAGACGACTGTTAGAACGGCGCTCAGGTCGGTTGGCCGCCGGCGCGGGTTCGTCGTCGGGCGGACCGCTGTCGTGCACGACGATGTGGACCCGGCAGGAGTCGGCCGCCAAGCTCAGGTCGACGGTGGTGCGCGGGCCGGCGTGCTTGAGGACGTTGGTCAGGGCCTCCTGCACGATGCGTCACGGTGAGGGCGCCGGTGGAGGCGGTGTGACCGAGTGCGGTGAGACCGGGGTTGCGTCCCAGAGGGTCGCGCCGATCCGGCTCTTGCCTCAGGCCGGTCGCCTCGGCGAGCAAGGCGTTCGTCATGGACCAGCGTTTCTTGCGGAGGAAGACGACGAGTTGGTCGGCGGTGGAGAGTCACCTGCCGCCTGCACCGGGGCCACCGTCGGGACGCTTTCCGGGAAGGAGGATCACCATCTGCAACGGACGCCGGTTACTTCACAGGCTCTAACGGTCGTCTCAGGTTCGCTCGTTAGGAAGTAGGCATCAGACAAGCGATGTAACTCGTATGTGGGAGGCTAGTGATGGCAGTCAACGCAGCGCCGTCCGGGGAAACGCCGGCCGGTCGGTTGGCAGGCCGGTGGGTGCCATGGTTGGTTATTGGCTTGTGGCTTGTGCTGGCGGTGGGCATGGTGCCGCTGAGCGGAAAGTTGAGCTCGGTCACCACCGACAGCGCCGTGGACACCTTGCCGGCCAGTGCCGAGTCCACCAAGGTGGCGGCGCTGGACGACAAGCTCCCCGGTGGTGAGGAGAACACGTTCGTCTTCGTGTACCACCGCGCCGGCGGCATGACCGACGCCGACCGCGCGACGGTGGAGCGCCACTACGACACCCTTACCAAGAAGTACCCGCCGAAGGGGACAGCGGCGGCCGGCGAGGACGACGAGGGCTCACCGATGAGCCGCTCCGCCGACCGCGAGGCGATGGTGTTCACCCTCGATGTGGACATGTCCTACGGCCCACCGGAGGACCTCGTCGGCCCGGTACGTGACGCCGCGAAGGACCGCCCCTCCGGCCTGGCACTCGACGTGACCGGACCGGGCGCGATCGACGGCGACATGGAGGCCGTCTTCGACGGCATCGACACGCAGGTCCTCCTCACCACCATGATCGTCGTCACGCTCCTGCTCATCATCACCTACCGCAGCCCGGTGTTGTGGATCATCCCGCTGCTGGCTGTCGGCGCGGCCGCACTGACCTCGATGGGCACCGTCTACCTGCTCGTCAAGGGCTTCAACATCGTGGTCAACGACCAGAACTCGGCGCTGCTGACGATCCTGGTGTTCGGCGTCGGCACGGACTACGCGCTATTGCTCATCGCTCGATATCGAGAGGCACTGCACCACCATGAGAACGTCCGGGTCGCGATGGTCCACGCGCTGCGCGGCGCGGCGCCGGCCATCATCGCGTCCGCGGCCACCGTGGTCGCCGGCCTGCTCTGCCTGCTCGTCGCGGACCTGAACAGCACCAGCGGGCTGGGCCCGATCGGTGCGGCCGGCATCCTGTGCGCGCTGGTGGCCATGCTGACGCTGTTCCCGGCGGTGCTCGTGGTGCTCGGCAGGCGGGTCTTCTGGCCGGCCGTCCCGCGGTTCAGCACGGCCGTGCAGGAGAAGCCGGGGCTGTGGGGACGGCTCGGCACCTCCATCAACCGCCGCCGGTGGATGGCGACGCTCGGCTCGCTCGGAGTCCTCGGCGTGCTCGCCCTCGGGATGGCGGGCAACACCGGCGCCCTGCGGGAGCAGGACCAATTCCTCAACACGCCGGAGTCGGTCAAGGGCTTCACCGTTCTCCGCGAGCACTTCCCGGAGCTCGGCGGCCAGCCGATGACGATCTTCACGCGGCCGGAGCACCAGGAGCGGGTGCTCGACGTCGTCAAGGACACTCGCGGTGTGGCCGAGGCCGTCCCGGAGCAGACCAGCGGTGGCTGGGCCAACATCTCCGTGACCCCGAAGGACGCGCCGGACACCACCGCGGAGTACGACACGATCAAGCGGGTACGCACCGCCGTGCACGCGGTGAGCGGGGCTGAGGCGATCGTCGGCGGGCCGAGTGCGGAGAACCTCGACACCGAGGTGACCACCGTGCGCGACGAGAAGCTGGTGATCCCGCTGGTGCTCATCGTCGTCCTGATCATCCTCGGGCTGCTGCTGCGCGCGATCCTGGCCCCGCTGGTCCTGATGACCACCGTGGTCATCTCATTCGCCGCGGCCTTCGGTGGCAGCGTGTTCTTCTTCGACACGGTTCTCGGGTTCAAGGGCCTCGACTCTTCGGTGCCGCTGCTGGCATTCCTGTTCCTGGTGGCGCTCGGCGTCGACTACAACATCTTCCTGGCCAGCCGGGCCCGGGAGGAGACCCTGCGTCTCGGCACCAGAGAGGGCATGCTCAAAGCCCTCTCGGCCACCGGTGGCGTCATCACCTCGGCAGGCCTGGTCCTGGCGGCCACGTTCGGGGTCCTCGCCACACTTCCGCTGGTGATGCTGGTCGAGGTCGGATTCCTGGTCGCCTTCGGCGTGCTCCTCGACGCCCTGCTGGTGCGGTCGGTCCTGGTGCCCGCCCTCACCTTGCTGATCGGCCGGCGGATGTGGTGGCCGAGCCGGCTGTCCCGTCCGGCGGCGGAGCTGCCGAACGGTCCACGGCCGCTCGCCGACGATCAGGAGCCCGTGCTGCAACGCTGAGCGCGGCGGTACGGACGAGATCCGGGACGGGCCCCAGGCCCGTCCCGGATCTTTTCATGGGCCCGACGGTCGCCGCCCTTTGGTCCTGCGCCACGCGCCGGGGCTGGGGTCGGCGCACCGCGGTGTCCTGCCCCGCCGGTGAGCCGTGCGGGGCCATGCTGTCGGCGTACGAGCTGAAGTGGCTCTGGCAGGATTTGCTCGTTGGCGCAGGAGCGGGACGCCGGGACGGCCTCCCATGATGCGTATGTGGAGCTTCACGTCGGTGATACGGCCTTCGTCGGCCCCCGAGTTGTAGAGGGTGGTGATCCCCGGGTGACCGTGTGCTGGTCTTCACGCAGAGCTGCGGCGGCACCAGTCAGTGAAGCCAGTCCGCCGGCCGTGAGCGTGTCAGACGTTGCGCGGTGTGCGGGCCGTGCCGGTGACTCGTCCAAGGACAGGTCACACCGTAGTGGTGCGACGGCCGTCTTCACGCGCTGACAGTGACCCAAGCAGCCCTTGGTGAGGAGTTCCCGGTGCGGGTTCCTGGCGCTGTGCTCGCCCTCGCGTCCCCAGCGTTGCTGCAGGTAGTCGAAGTACGGGTCGAGGGTGGAGGGGCGGCGCGGAGGTCGGCGGACCGCCTCGTGCCAGGTTCGGGCGCGTGCGTACTTGCGCACTGTGCGGCGGTCGAGGCCGAGCGCGCGGGCTGCTGAACTGTAGGAGCGGCCGGTATCGGTCAGCGCGTGCACCGCCTCGAAGAGCCGGCGAGCATGACGGGCGGCCGGAGTGTCAGCCGGTTCGGGTTCCGTCGCCGCGGCGTTCGCAAACTCGGACTCGGTCGCTCCGAAGGCAGGGAGAACTTCCGGCAGACAGCCGCGGTGGGTGGCGGCGTTTTCCTCAACGCGCCGGGACAGGCCCTGCCACACATGAAAACGGTCGCTGACCTGGACGGCTTCTGGGGCGCCATCGGCAACGCCCTGCCGATAGGCAAGCGAGCCGTCGCGGCAGACGATCTCCACACCCGGATGTCCGCGCAGCCATCGGCTGAGCTGTTCGGCGTCCCTGTTCACGTGTGTATACGGTGCCACATGCCCGAGAACCGCCGACCCTTGTCCTGCGCCGCGCCATCGGCGCGGGTCAGCGCACCGCGGTGTCCTCCCCGGTGGTGAGCCGCGCGATCGGGGCGGGCGGGGCCGCGGCCGGAAGGTCGACCCGAAGCAGCGCGCCACCGCGTGCGGAGCGGGCGACGGTGGCCCGGCCGCCGTGGGCGTCGACGACCCGCTGCACGATCGACAGCCCCAGACCGGATCCCGGCAACGCCCGGGCGCTGTCGGCACGGTAGAACCGGTCGAACACCCGCGGTGCGTCGGCGGCGTCGATGCCGGGCCCGGCGTCGTCGACCTCCAGCACCGCCGACGCGCCCTCGGCACGGAGCCGGACCTGGACCGGCTGGTCCGCGGGGGACCACTTGCCGGCGTTGTCGATGAGGTTGAGCACCGCCCGCTGGAGCGCAGCGGGACGCCCGCTCACCCACACGGAGGTCACGTCGAGCGCGACCTCGATGTCGGGCACGCGGGAACGCGCCCGGGCTGCGGCCGCCACCACCACGTCGGTGAGGTCGAGCAGCTCGGTGTTCTCGTCGCTGACGTCACCGCGCGCCAGGTCGGTCAGCTCGGCGGCTAGGGTGCTCAACTCGGCCGCCTGGGCGCCGAGATCGTTGAGCAGCCGGGTCCGGCTCTCCGCCGGCAGTGCGCTGTCCAGGGTGCCGCGCCGATCGAGCCGGATCAGCAGCTCGACGTTGAGGCGCAGGCTGGTGAGCGGGGTTTTGAGCTCGTGAGCGGCGTCCTCGGCAAGCAGCCGCTGGGCCCGCCGGGAGTCCCGGAGCGCGGCAAGCATGTCGTTGATCGACTGGATCAGCCGCCGGATCTCCCCACCGCCCTCATCCGGGATGTCGGCGTCGAGATCCCGGGTGTGCGCGACACGTACCGCGGCGGCGGTCAGCCGGTCGATCGGTGCCAGCCCGGTCCGCGCCACGGTCCGCCCGACAAGGGCGCCGCCGACCACGCAGAACAGCCCGATCAGCAGCATGCCCAACCCGAACCGGTTGACCGGGCTGTCGTCGGCCATCCAGACCACCTGGACCGCACCGTCGCCCGCCCGCAGCGTGTAGATGAGGTAGCCCTCCTCGTCGCTGTCGTTCGACTCCATCAGGTCGGCCGACGCACCCTGCGCCACGCGCCCGGCGTGCTCGCTGACGGGGGGCAGCGCGGGTTGGCCGGCCGGCGTCCGGGTCGAGCCGTCGGGCAGGATGACCCGCACCAGCCGACCGGATCCGGGATACGGCGGTAGCTGGACCTGCGCCAGACCGGCGCGCTCCGCGTTCGTCGCCAGGACGCGGGAGTCGGCGCGCAGCTGATTCTTGGCGGTGTCCTGCAGCTCCCAGTCCAGTAGCTCGCTGGCCACCTGGAAGGCCACGAACACGCTGACCGCGATGGCCGTCGCGGCGATCACCGTCAGCCTGGCCCGCAGGGACCGCCGGCGCCACCATCGGGTCAGCCGGCGCGGTTCACGGCCGGCGCGCCTGCTCACGGAGGAGTCTCCCGCAACGTGTATCCCAGGCCGCGCAGCGTGTAGATCAATCGCGGCTCACCCTCGGCTTCCATCTTGCGGCGCAGGTAACTCACGTATACCTGAAGGTTGTTGGCGGTGGCGCTCATGTCGAAGCCCCAGATCGCCTCGAACAGCGCGTCGCGGGTCAAGACCCGGGTCGCGTTGCGCACGAGGACCTGGAGGAGGGAGAACTCGGTCCGGGTCAGGCGCAGCGGCCGCCCGCCACGCCACGCCTCGAACCTGTCGGGATCGATCCGGACGTCGGCGAACGACAGGATCTGCGACTCCCCGTCGGTCGGCGTGCGCCTGCGCAGCAGGGCCCGCACCCGGGCCAGCAACTCCTCGGTGGCGAACGGCTTGGGCAGGTAGTCGTCGGCGCCCGCGTCCAGCCCCGCGACCCGGTCGGAGACCTGGTCACGGGCGGTCAGCATCAGCACCGGCAGATCCTGGCCCGCGGCCCGCAACCGCCGGCAGGTCTCCAACCCGCCGAGGCGGGGCATCATCACGTCGAGGATCAGCAGATCCAGCGTGTCACCGCCGGCCCCACCGACCCCGTCGAGCACGGCGAGACCGTTGGCGACGATGCTGGTGTCGTAACCCTCGACCTGGAGCACCCGCTCCAGCGACTCACGGATGGCCACTTCATCATCCGCGATCATGATCCGCACGCCGGCCCGCCCCCTTCCAGTCGATGCCTTTGCCGCTCATCGTCCCCGATCAACCTTAGGCCAGGCTTAGCGCGTCGCTGGGAACCGCGCTCTTGGCTTGTTGTTGACCCATGGTGGTCGGTGGTGACCCCTGGTCGGCCTTGTTCGGCCCAGCCCGAGCCCGTGATGGGCCGGATCCCGAGCGGGCCGAACTCGTCGAAAGCGAACACCCGGTCCGGAAAGCGGTGAAGGACTCCTCGATGCGGTCGAGCTCGGTGTCGCGCTCGGGATCCGGGGACTCCTTCCACGTCTTGGTGTGCTCTTGGTGTGCTGGAAGGTGATGCCGCGGCGGGCGAGCAGGCACCGTAACGCCTCGCGGCCGATGCGACCAGCGGGTGAACGGCCGGCCCAGCTCGACCGGTCGTGTGGTGGCCGTCGCGATGACGAGATCCTCCTCGTCATCGCTGAGTTGGCAGGGACGGGGAGCACGCCCCGATCAACTGCGGTTGAGCTGAACGTCGCGCCGCCGAAGTGAGGGTACTGGCCGTGAATTCCGGACAGCGTGCGCGGGAGCCGAGGGCGGGTCTACGCCTGGATGACCGATTCGGCGATCCCCTCCGTGATCGTCACCGTCACCTTCAGGTTGCCGGCCTTCGCCGCCTCGTCCAGCTCCTCGGCGGTGCAGCTCTCCGCCTCCTGGGCCTCGGGATCACCGCAGATGTCGCCGCCCGTGATCTTCGTGCTCAGACCGACCCAGAAGACACGGCTGTCGCCGACCATCAGTTTGCCCGGCGCCAGATAGGTCAGCGTGCCGGTGACCGTACCGTCCCCGACGGCCGGCGCCTTGGTGGCCTCGCCGCCGCCGGCTTCCGGGGCGAAGACCTTGGTCGCTATACCCTTCTTCATCTCCACCTCGGCCTCGCGGTTGCCCTCCTTGGCCGCTGCCTCCAGTTGCTCGACGGTGCACTTCTCCGCCCCCGGCGTCTCGGGGTCGCCGCAGAACCCGGCACCCGTGATCTCCGTGTCCTCGGCCACGAAGAACGCCTGCTCGCCCACCATCAGCTTGCCCGGCGCCAGATAGGTCAGCGCGCCGGCGAACGCGCCGTTCCCGCCTTTGCCCTCACCGGCCTCCCCGGGAGTGGCGGAACCGGTAGCGGAAGCAGAGGCAGAAGCGGAGGAGGAGACGGACGGGTCGGAAGAGGCGGCGCCCGTAGCGGAGTCCTCGGGACCGCACGCGGTGAGGAACAGCCCCGCGGCCGCCAGGAAACCGACGGCGGCGAGCGTACGGGAGCGGGTGCTGGAGCGGCGGAGAGACATGTCGGGTGCCCTTTCGGCGTCGTGGCGTCGTTTCCTCGTCGAGCTCGACCAGTTCTTGATCTCAACCCGTCAAACGCCGTACGCGGGACGCCGGTTCGTCGCCGGTCACTCCTGTTGCAGAGCAAGGATCAACCGCCGGTATCTGTTACACGGCGTCTCTCCCTCTGGACCGCTTCCACCCGATACATGCCGCCCGTCTGCACTGCCGCAACCAGCACCCCGATGGGCCAGATGCTGCGTGTCACACGCACCAACCTGTCCAACCAGTTCCAAGTCGGCCAGGCGAATTCTCGACACGCACCGCATCCCGACCGGGAGGCAGACACGCTCGCGGCCTGGCTCGCCGAGCGTCCCGGCATCGAGATCGTCTGTCGTGACCGGGCCCTCTGCTTCGCCGAAGGAGCCACCCGCGGCGCCCCGCAGGCCCTCCAGGTCGCTGACCGATGGCACCTCCGGCACAACCTGGGAGAAGCCGCCGAGAAGTGCGCCTATCGGCACCGTGGCTGCTTGCGCCCCATGCCGGCACGGCCGGAGAGATCTCAGGAGGAGCCGGAGCCGGCCGCATTGTCGCCCTGGCCGACAGGGCACCTGTTCGCCGAACGCACACGCGCCAAGCACGTCACCATCCATGCTCTCCTCGCCGCCGGGCACAGCAAGCGATCCGTCGCCCGACAACTCGGCATGATCCTCAACACCATCTTGCGCTTCTCCCGCGCCACGACACCGGCAGGAGGGCTGCACCAACGCCTGGAAGCTGTGGAAGGAGATCAAGGAACAGGGCTGTCCACGCGGATATGCCAGCGTCCGGGATCACGTCAGCAGGACTCTTCGGGGGAAGCCCCAGCCGGTCGGCCCTCGGCCGCCATCGGCTCGCGCCGTCACCCGCTGGATCCTCACCCATCCCGATGCACTATCCGAAAACGACCGGCTCCAGCTCAAAGCCGCCTTGGCCAACTGCCCCGAACTGACAGCACTCACCGGGCACGTGCGCTCCTTCGCCCACCTGCTCACCCAGCTGCAAGGCGAGCGACTCCCCGAATGGATCGAAGTGGCCAGCTCGACCACCGAACTGCCCAGCCTCCGCCACTTCGCTCAGCACCTCATGCGCGACCTCGACCCCGTAACCGCCGGTCTCACCCTCCCCTGGAGCTCCGGCGTCGTGGAGGGCCATGTCAACCGGATCAAGATGCTGAAGCGCCAGATGTTCGGCCGCGCAGGATTCGAACTCCCCCGCAAACGGGTCCTGCCGGCTTGAGCTCGCTGAATGCAGTCCGGGTTACATCAGGAGCCGGAAACCGGACTGTTCGGCCCCGCCAACCTCGGCTCGCGCTGCGCCTTCCAGCTGGCCGAACTCATCGTGGCCAACGGGCCGTTCGATGCGGGGTTCGCCGAGCGGGCGGCCGACCGGTTGTGGCGGATCGCGGAGCCGGTCGTCGCCTGGTCCAACGCCAATGTCGCACCGCCGCCCGAGCACGTGGGCGAGATCTTCGCCACCGCCACCGCCACCGCCGACCCGCGGGTCGCCGACGCCTTCGTCGCCAACTTCAACCACCCGACGGCGATGTGGGGGGCCATCAAGTCCCCGCAGGCCGCACAGTCCTGGCTGAAGGGCGTCACGGCGGTCGGCTGACCGCCGTACCCGATCATGCCTCGCTGTCGACGAGGGGACCGTTCGGGGCGTTCCAGACGAACATCGCCATGTCCACCAGGTCGTGCAGCTGCGTGCGATCGGCCCCGTCGCGCGCCTGGAGCGACAGGCCGTTGAGGAAGGTGGTGTAGAAGGCGGCGATCCGGTCCGTGTCCGTGTCCGCGTCCAGATCCCCGGCGTCCGCCGCGGCGTCGAGGCGCGCCTTGATGGTGGTCTTGGTGCGGGCACGGCAGCGCAGCGCGAAGTCCCGGACGGACGCGTGGTCCTCGGTGCAGTTGGTGGCGGCGAGCACGATCATGCAGCCTCGCGGCTTGCCCTCGGTGGTGAACCGGTCGACGCTCTCGTGCAGCAGCGCCGCGACGGCCTTGCGCGCGGTGGGTGCCTCGTCCATGGCCCGGCGCGAGGCGTCCGCCTCGGTGCGCTCGTAGAGTCCGACGGCCTCCCGGAACAGGTGTTCCTTGTTCTTGAACGCGGCATAGAGGCTGGGCGGGTTGATGCCCATGGCGGCGCTCAGGTCGGTGGTCGAGGTGGTCGCGTAACCGCGCTCCCAGAAGACCAGCATGGCCGTGTGCAAAGCCGCGTCGCGATCGAAGGCGCGCGGGCGTCCGGTGCGGGCCACATGCCCTCCTTGACGGCGGATCAGCCGGTCGATAGTTTCTTATGTAGAGGTTAGTACAGAAGTGGTGCTGTCCGCTGCCCCCCGGGGCGACAGGCGGGCGGCCACTTCGTCCTGCCCTCGACTCTACGG
>NZ_LIPP01000074.1:0-2902 GCF_001418335.1 Streptomyces aurantiacus
GTGCTCCTCTTGCCCGCCCTCTTGTTGCCCGCCCTCTTGCCCGCCCTCCTGCAGAGCCGCGTGCCGGAGCACCACCGAGCCGCCCATGGAGAACCCGACGGTGGCCACCCGCGTGTGACCGAACTCTCGTGCCCACCGCACCGCCGCCGCCAGGTCGAGCACCTCGCGGTCGCCGACCGTGGAGCGCCCGCCGGAGGCGCCGTGCCCGCGGAAGGAGAAGGTGACCACCGCCGCGTACTGCGCGAAGGCGGTCGCCGCCCGCCGGACGTGAGGCCGCTCCAGGTCGCCCGTGAAGCCGTGCGCGACGACGATGACGAGGTCGCCGGACGGGCCGGACGCGTCGGACGTACCCGTTCGTGGCTGGTACGCGGCGTCGATCGTCACCCCGTCGACGGAACGCAGAAACCTCCGCCGCACCCCTCGCGGCCCTTCTTCCGCAGCACTCGCCGGGGCACTTGCCGAGGCACTTTCCGTACATCCCCCAGCCGTCTCAGGTTCTGGACGAATGAAAGATCGCGTCACATGACCTGCCGGACCTTGGCTCATGTGGGCTATTCTCCTGGGCAGAGGACTCGGGCAGTGAAGCCCCCGGGTCCTTTTGCGCTTTCTGCAGCGTTGTATACGAACCGTGTATACGACTCTCCGGCGTAGTGGCCCGGCGTGAAAGTGCTGGAAACAATGGCCGACACGCCGGGAGAGCGCAGTTCCGGCCCCCAGGAGCACAGGGGGCGCGGGAGCCGCGAGCAGTACGAAGCAGTGCCGAAAACGTCCTCGCAGGGACCGAGGAGGAACCAGACGTTATGGGCGAGCGAACCGTGCGTGACCGTATGACGACCAAGGCAGGTGGGGCGCGATGAGCTCTCTGCTGCTCCTGACCAACGCCCTTCAGCCGTCGACGGAGGTGCTTCCCGCCCTCGGCCTGCTGCTGCACAACGTACGCGTGGCTCCGGCGGAGGGGCCCGCCCTCGTCGACACCCCGGGTGCCGATGTCATCCTCATCGACGGCCGTCGTGACCTCCCGCAGGTGCGCAGCCTGTGTCAGCTGCTGCGCTCCACGGGACCCGGCTGTCCACTCGTCCTCGTCGTGACGGAGGGCGGCCTCGCGGCCGTCACCGCCGACTGGGGCATCGACGACGTACTGCTCGACACCGCGGGTCCCGCCGAGGTCGAGGCACGGCTGCGGCTGGCCATGGGCCGCCAGCAGATCGTCAACGACGACTCCCCCATGGAGATCCGCAACGGCGACCTCTCCGTGGACGAGGCCACCTACAGCGCCAAGCTCAAGGGCCGGGTCCTCGACCTGACCTTCAAGGAGTTCGAGCTCCTGAAGTACCTCGCGCAGCACCCGGGCCGGGTCTTCACCCGCGCCCAGCTGCTGCAGGAGGTCTGGGGCTACGACTACTTCGGAGGTACGCGGACCGTCGACGTCCACGTACGGCGGCTGCGCGCGAAGCTCGGCCCCGAGCACGAGTCGCTGATCGGAACCGTCCGGAACGTCGGCTACCGATTCGTCACTCCGGAGAAGGCGGACCGCACGGCTACGGAGGCCAAGGCGAAGTCGGAGGCGAATTCGGAGGCGGTGGCGGCGGGCCGGCCAAAGCCGGAGGATGCGGACGAGACGGCGCACCTCGACGCCGTCGGCGCCGCCGACGGCGCGGAGGCGCCGGCGAAGGATCGGGCAAAGGCGCAGGAAGAAGCCGTACGACCTGCCCAGCGGTAGGTCCATCCGCGTAGACTCCGCGCGTGGCCAAGGTGACTCGGGATGATGTGGCGCGACTGGCGGGTACTTCCACCGCCGTCGTCAGCTATGTCATCAACAACGGACCCCGGCCGGTTGCCCCGGCCACGCGCGAGCGTGTCCTCGCCGCGATCAAGGAACTGGGGTACCGACCGGACCGGGTCGCCCAGGCCATGGCGTCGCGGCGGACGGACCTCATAGGCCTGATCGTGCCTGACGCGCGCCAGCCCTTCTTCGGGGAGATGGCGCACGCGGTCGAACAGGCCGCGTCCGAGCGCGGCAAGATGGTGCTCGTCGGCAACTCCGACTACGTCGGCGAGCGCGAGGTCCACTACCTGCGGGCCTTCCTCGGCATGCGGGTCTCGGGGCTCATCCTCGTCAGTCACGCGCTGAACGATCTGGCCGCCGCCGAGATAGACGCGTGGGACGCGCGGGTGGTGCTGCTGCACGAGCGGCCCGAGGCCATCGACGACGTCGCGGTCGTCACGGACGACGTGGGCGGCGCGCACCTCGCCACGCAGCATCTGCTGGAGCACGGCTACGCGTACGTGGCCTGTCTGGGCGGTGTCGCGGAGACCCCCACCGTCGGTGACCCCGTCTCCGACCACGTCGAGGGGTGGCGGCGCGCGATGCACGAGGCGGGGCGCTCCACGGAGGGTCGCCTCTTCGAGGCGCTCTACAACCGTTACGACGCCTACCAGGTGGGTCTTGAACTGCTGGCCGGTCCGGACAGGCCGCCGGCGATCTTCTGTTCCACGGACGACCAGGCGATCGGGTTGTTGCGGGCGGCTCGTGAGCTGCGGATCGATGTGCCGGGGGAGTTGGCTGTCGCCGGGTTCGACGACATCAAGGAGGCGGCGTTGACTGATCCGCCGCTCACCACGATCGCGAGCGATCGGTCCGCGATGGCTCGGGCGGCGGTTGATCTTGTGCTTGATGACGGGTTGCGGGTTGCCGGGGCTCGGCGGGAGCGGTTGAAGTTGTTCCCTTCGTCGTTGGTGGTCCGGCGTAGCTGCGGCTGCTAGGTGGTGTGGGGACGTTTGAATCCGCGGGTGCGTCGTGGCTGGTCGCGCAGTTCCCCGCGCCCCTGAAAAACCGGGGGCGCGAGCAACTGCGCACGCAACCCCCACCGGACCGCAGGCCCCTGGGGGCGCGGGGAACTGC
>NZ_LIPP01000074.1:2960-22087 GCF_001418335.1 Streptomyces aurantiacus
TGCGCGACCAACCCCCACCGGGCCGCAGGCAAAACACAACCGCAGCCCCCACCCCCTAGGGGCGCGGGGAACTGCGCGACCAGCCCCCGCCGGGCCGCGGGCGAGACAACACCCGCGGCCCCCAAATCCCTAGCTAGAACAGCAAGTTGTACTGGTTGAAGCCCGTGCCCAGGCTGGTGCGGGTCGCGAACAGGTCCGCGCTCGCCTTGTTCGTGCCGCGGTAGAGCCACAGCTTGCCCGCCGAGTCACGGGTCATGACGTCGGCGATGCCGTCGCCCGTGACGTCGCCACTGGAGACGTACGAGGTGAAGTTCCAGCCGGTACGGGCCTTGATGCGGGCCGCCCAGGGGGTCTTCTCCTTGCCCGTGCCGCGGTAGAGCCACAGGGTGCCGTCCGTCGAGCGGACGAGGAGGTCGGGCTTGCCGTCGCCGGAGAGGTCGCCGTGGCCGAAGACCTTGGCGTTCTTCCAGGCGCCGCTGACGACCTTGACCTTGCCGTAGAACTGGCCGTTGCCACGTCCCGGGTAGAGGTAGACCGAGCCGTCGGCGTCCACCGCGACCAGGTCCGGGCGGGCGTCGCCCGTCATGTCACCGGGGATCGCGTACGACTTGTAGCCGCCCCACACCGAACTGACCTGCATCCAGGCCCAGTCCCCGACGGAATGGTCCATATAGCTGCGGTACAGCTTGCCGTCGGTCTTGTCGCGGATGATCAGGTCCTGGTAGTAGTCCCGGTCCAGGTCGGCCTGAAGGGCCCAGGAGGCGTTCTGCCAGTTGTTGCCCTGATAGGCGCGCTGTGCCAGCGAGGTGCCCTTGCTGGCCTGCATGAACAGGCCCCCGGAGGGCGTACGGGCAAGCAGGTCGGCGCGGCCGTCGTACGACACGTCGGCGTCGTCGATGCGCGGCTGGGCCGCCCAGGCGTACGAGCTGACCTTGGTGAAGACCGGGTAGGCGCCCTTCGCCGTGCAGCCCGCGACGCCCCAGGAGACGATGCCGACGATCTTGTTTCCGACGACCAGCGGGCCGCCGGAGTCGCCGTTGCAGGGGCTGTTCGTGCCCTCGTCGACGCCCGTCGCCGGGGTGCCCGCGCAGGTCATCGAGCCGGCGGCGAAGTAGTCCCCGTCGACGACCGACGCCATCGCGCTGTCGCAGGTCGCGTCGGCGACCAGCGGCAGGCTCGCCTTCTTCAGCTTCGTCGAGAGCGTGGCGTCCTCGGCCCCGGAGGTCAGGCCCCAGCCGTAGACGGTGCCGGTGGTGCCGGCCTTGTAGAGCGCGCTGTCGTCGGACGCGGCAAGCCGCAGGGTCGGCCGGTCGAGGAGCGGGCGGTCCAGGGTGAGGACCGCGATGTCGTTCTGGATGGTGTCGGCGTTGTAGCGCGGGTGGTTCCACTGCCGCAGTACGCCCGCGGGGGTGCCGGTCGCGTAGTCGTCGAGGTCGGTGGTGCCGGCCAGGACGGCGCCGTTGCCCACCCAGTCGAGGCCCGCGACGCAGTGCGCGGCGGTGAGGACCTTGTTCGGGGCGACGAGGGTGCCGCCGCAGAAGTAGCCGTCGCCGGTGCCCGGGTCGTAGTAGCCGAGCTGGACCATCCACGGGGCACTGGCGATGGTGGTCTGGCCGCCGCCGATGATGAACGGCGACTTGGCGGGCGAGGCGTCGTCCGGGGTCTCGCCGGTCGCCTTCGCGGCGTCGACGATCCGGTCGCGCAGTTCCTTCGTGGCGGCGGCCGGCTTCGCGGGCTGCGCGAGGTTCGTGTCGGGCAGACCCCCGGCGGGGCCGTCCGCCGCGGTCGCGGGCTGGGCCGCGAGGACGCCGGCGCAACTCAGCGCCAGCGCGAGGGCGGCCGCGGGGAACGCCGCGGCGGGACGTCTCCAACGGCTGCGCGGAGCAGGTATCACTCAGGGCTCCTGAAGAAGTGTGTGATGGTGTGCGTACTCGTGTGAGTACTGGTGTGTCGTGAACCCACCAAGACTGCGGCCCGCAAACCTCTCCGCACACAGACTTCACAGCAGACCGACAAGTGTTCGTCCGCCGCTTCCTTCACATCACCGTGCGGCAACCTCCCGTTCCCTTGGCATCAGCGGGATCCGGCGCCTTTATATCGGGCATACGCCGTTCTGTCGGGCTTCTCAGGGAGCACTCAGGGAGCTCTCATCACGGGGCGACAGAGTCTTACTCATGACCGAGAGCTTCCGCCGCAGCGGCGAGTACCCCCAGGGCGACCAGCAGCAGTCCGCGTACTCAGGACAGCCGTACGAGCAGCCGTACGCCTCTTCCGAGAACCCCGCGACCCCCTCCACCGGCTCCCCCGTGAACCCGGAGTGGCCGCCCCCGCCGGCGTACCGGCCGGACCCGCAGGGCGGCGGCGCTCCCACCGCTCTCCTCACGGAGCCCGTCTCGTCCGCTCCCGCCGCTCCCGCCGCTCCCCGCAGGCGCGCCAAGGGGCCGCTGGCCCTGCTGGCCGCCGTGGCCATAGCGGCGGCGGCCGTGGGCGGCGGTACCGCGTACGCCTTCCAGGAGCTGGCCGGCAACGACACCGCGGCCGGCAGTGCCACCAGCACCAGCGTCGTGGCCGCGAGCCAGAAGGGCACGGTCGCCGGGGTCGCCGAGGCGGTCAGCCCGAGCATCGTCGAGATCAGCGCGACCTCGAACGCGGGCTCCTCGACCGGTTCCGGCGTGGTCATCACGACCGGCGGCGAGATCATCACCAACAACCACGTGGTCTCCGGCGCCTCCCAGATCAAGGTGAAGCTGAGCAACGGCAAGTCGTACACCGCGACCGTCGTCGGCACCGACAGCAAGAAGGACCTGGCGCTGATCAAGCTGAAGGACGCGCCGTCCGGTCTGACGCCCGCGACGCTCGGCGACTCCGACGCCGTCAAGGTCGGCGACCAGGTCGTGGCGATCGGCTCCCCCGAGGGCCTGACCGGCACGGTCACCAGCGGCATCGTCTCCGCGCTCGACCGGGACGTCACCGTCTCGACGGACGAGAGCCAGGGCCAGCAGCAGCAACAGCAGGGCGGCGGCAGCGGTGGCAGCGGGCAGTGGCCGTTCGAGTTCGGCGGCCAGGAGTTCAACGGCGACACCGGTTCGTCCACGACGACGTACAAGGCCCTCCAGACGGACGCGTCCCTCAATCCGGGCAACTCCGGCGGCGCGCTGATCGACATGAACGGCAACATCGTCGGCATCAACTCCGCGATGTACTCGGCCGCGGACGCCACCTCGTCGACCGCCGGCAGCGTCGGCCTCGGCTTCGCCATCCCGATCAACACGGTCAAGGCCGACCTGGCCTCGCTCCGGTCCGGCGGCTCCGACAGCTGAAGCCGCCCAGTCCGCCCAGTCCAACCAGTGCAACCAGTCCGGCCAGCCCAACCAGCCCGACCAGTCCAACCAGTCCAATCCAGGAGGCCGCCATGATGATCAGGAACGTGTCCCACACCCTCACGGGCACCGACACCCTCGCCGTCACCGACCCGGCCGGGTTCGCCCTGGCCCTCGCGGTGGCCCACGAACTCCACGCGCCGGCGCCCCGCGCGGCCGAGGTGACCACCGCGCCGGCCCGGCGCGGCACCACCCGCCGCAGCACCGCAGCCCGCACCCGCCGTACTCCCGCACGCACCTGACCGCTCCCGGGCTCCCTGGCTCACGGGCTCACGGGCTCACGGGCCCGGCGGCGCCACGAGAACAGAACAGCCCTGAACAGAACAGCCCTGAAACGTGCGAGGCTGAAAGCGCCCCGACCACGTCCCACGCATCCGAGGAACTGACCGCGATGAGCCCCGCCAGCCCCGCCGAAGGCGACCGTGAAACCCAGCGCATCCTGATCGTCGACGACGAGCCGGCCGTGCGCGAAGCACTCCAGCGCAGCCTCGCCTTCGAGGGGTACGGCACCGAGGTGGCCGTCGACGGCGCGGACGCTCTGGACAAGGCCACTGCGTACCAGCCCGACCTGGTGGTCCTCGACATCCAGATGCCGCGGATGGACGGTCTGACGGCCGCCCGCCGGATGCGCGGCGCGGGCACGATGACGCCCATCCTGATGCTCACCGCCCGTGACACGGTCGGCGACCGGGTCACCGGACTCGACGCGGGCGCCGACGACTACCTGGTCAAGCCGTTCGAACTGGACGAGCTGTTCGCCCGCGTACGGGCACTGCTGCGGCGCAGCTCGTACGCCGCCGCGGCGATCGGTGCCCCGGCGGACAACGCGCTCACCTTCGGCGACCTGCGCATGGACCTCGCGACCCGGGAGGTCACGCGGGCCGGGCGGGCCGTCGAGCTGACGCGCACCGAGTTCACCCTGCTGGAGATGTTCCTGGCCCATCCGCGCCAGGTCCTCACCCGGGAGCAGATCCTCAAGGCGGTCTGGGGCTTCGACTTCGAGCCGAGCTCCAACTCGCTGGACGTGTACGTGATGTACCTGCGCCGCAAGACGGAGGCGGGCGGCGAGCCGCGCCTCGTGCACACCGTGCGGGGCGTGGGGTACGTACTGCGGTCGGGCGGGGCGGAGTGAAGAGGGTCGTACGCCGGTTCACGTCGCTGCCGATCCGCTCCCGCCTGGCGCTGCTGGTCGCGGCGGCGGTGGCGTTCGCGGTGGCGGCCGTCTCGGTGACGTGCTGGTTCATCGTGCAGGGCAAGTTGTACGACGAGATCGACAGCGATCTGAAGTCGCAGAAGGCTCCCGTGCCGTACTCCCTGGTCCAGGACGCGGTCACCAACTGCAGCCAGGACCCGACGGAGACCACCGGCCTCCGTGGCCGGTCCGAGTACTACTCGCAGGTGGTCCAGACGGACGGCACCGTGTGTGCGTTCGACGGCTCCGCGGGCACGGTGGAAGTCACCGGTGGCGACAAGGACGTGGCCGCGAATCCGAGCGTCGACGTCGGCAAGCTGCGCAACGGAACCGACACCGACGGCCGTTCCGTACGGGTGCTGACGATTCCGCTCGTCACCGACGGGCCACGCGGCCAGTCCCTGACCCAGGACGCCGCCCTGCTCATCGCCTTCCCCCTCAAGAGCACCGAGTCCACCCTCAACGAACTGGCGCTGCTCCTCCTCGTCGTTTCCGGCATCGGAGTCCTCGGCGCCGGCGCCGCCGGTCTCGCGGTCGCCCGCGCGGGTCTGCGCCCCGTCGACAAGCTCACCGAGACCGTCGAGCACGTGGCCCGCACAGAGGACCTCTCCGTCCGCATCCCCGTGGAGGACGAGAGCGAGGACGAGATCGCCCGCCTCTCCCGTTCCTTCAACTCGATGACCGCCTCGCTCGCCAGTTCCCGTGAGTTGCAGCAGCAGCTCATCGCCGACGCCGGTCACGAACTGCGTACTCCCCTCACCTCCCTCCGTACGAACATCGAGTTGCTCACCCGCAGTGAGGAGACGGGCCGGCCCATCCCCCCGGCGGACCGCAAGGCGCTGCTCGCCTCGGTGAAGGCGCAGATGACGGAACTGGCCGCGCTGATCGGCGACTTGCAGACCCTGTCGCGGTCGGACGCGGGGACGCCGGCCGACCGGGTGCAGGTGATGGCGTTGCAGGACACCGTGGAGTCGGCCCTGCGCCGGGCCCGGCTGCGCGGCCCGGAGCTGACGATCACGGCGGACGTGCACCCCTGGTTCGTACGGGCGGAACCCACCGCGCTGGAGCGGGCGATCGTGAACATCCTCGACAACGCGGTGAAGTTCAGCCCCGAGGGCGGCGCGATCGACGTCGCCCTCCGGGACGGCGAACTGACCGTACGGGACCACGGTCCTGGCATCCCCGACGACGAACTCCCGCACGTCTTCGACCGGTTCTGGCGCTCCCCGAACGCACGGGCGCTGCCCGGCTCGGGCCTCGGCCTGTCCATCGTGGCCCGTACGGTCCAGGAGTCGGGCGGCGATGTGGCGTTGGGCCCGGCGGAGGGCGGCGGCACGGTCGCGACGATCCGGTTGCCCGGCGCCCCGACACCACCGCCCTCGCTGGACGGGTCCTAGGGTCCTGGGGTCCTGGAGTCGTTCCGGAGGTTTTCAGCCCGCCTGGGACGCCGGTGACGTCGGTGACGCCTGGGACGGGGTCTGCTTCATCCCGTCGACCACGGCGCGGTTCATGACGGCGCTGGTGAAGTTCACCGTCCCGGGCTTCACCAGGGCGCCCTCCTCGTCCTTGAGCTGCTTCACCTGGACGCTGCGCTCGCCGAGGAAGACATGGGTCTTCTTGTCGAAGATCCACTCCTCGCGCTCGCCGCTGGTCGCGTCGACCCGGGCCACCGCCACGCCGTGCCGGCCGGCCGCGTCCACCGCGTCGTCGACGACGACGACGCCCGGGATCTTCGCGGCCGTCCTGAACAGCGCCGAGTACAGCTCCGCCGGCGGGTAGCTCTCGCCGAGCAGGTCCCCGATGGTCGCGAACGCCTGCTGGTCGGGGCTGTTGCCCTGCCCCTTGGTCTCCTTGTAGATGAGGTCCAGGAGCTTGTCGGGGTCGGTGGTCAGCTTGGCGAGGTAGTCGTACGTGGGGTGGTTCAGGCCGCCCTCAAGAGGGTTGCCGTTCTCGTCGGGGAGGCTGAGGGTCTCGCCCTCGGGGCTTTCGTTGACGGCGGGGTCGATGAGCCAGCCCTTGGTGCCGTCGGGGGAGTTCCAGACCTGGCGGCGGTGCAGTTCGTGGCTGGCCAGGCTGGCCTTGTCGTCGACGATCTTCACGAAGGTGTCGGCGGTCATGGACTCGATGTACACGTACTGGCCGGGCTTGACGGTCGGGTGGTCGCCCTCGGCCGCCGCCAGGGAGATCTGGTCGAGCAGTTGGGGCACGCCCTTCGAGGTCGCGGTGCCGATGTCGGTGGTCAGGGCCGGTCCGGTGGCGAGAGCGCTGTTCCGCGCACCGTCACCGCCGTTGAGGGTCACGACCCCGCCGACGACCACCGCGGACAGGGCGAACGCCATCGCGGGCAGCGTGACCGCGGGACGCGGCAGCCGGAACCGCCGCGCCTTGGCCGGTGCGGCCTGGGTGGGTACGGCCTGAGCCGGTGCGGCCTGGGCCGCCGTGCGCTCGTCCTGCTGGGCCTGCTCGTGGATGTGGGCCATCAGACGCTCCTTGTGGAACTGGTGACGGCCCGACGGCAGGTCGCGCGCCGTCCGGGAGAGGAGCTGAGCGTCCTGCTCCCACTCGGCAGAGTCAAAGTCAGAGCCGGAGTCGGAGTCTGAGCCCTGCCGGGGCGTGTTCGCGTTCATCGGTTTCCCTCCTGTGCGGGCCGGATCGCGTTTGCGTGATCGCCTCTTGTCTGTCGGGGGAGGCGGGGCCCTTCCCGATTTCCGCGAACTTTCTCAGCTGCGACCCCCGTCACCGTCCGCCCTGCCTCCCCTTTGGGCGCGGCGAGTTGGGCCTCGGCGACCGCGCGCAGCTTCTTACGGGCCCGGGAGAGCCGGGAGGCGACCGTGCCGACCGGGATGCCGAGCGCCTCCGCGGCGGCCTCGTAGTCCAGGCCCTCCCCCAGGCAGAGCGCGATGACCTCGCGCTCCGGTCTGCGCAGGGTGGCGAGCGCGGTCAGGGCGGTGGCGAGCCGCCGGCGGTCGTCGAGCCGGTCGGCGACCGCGTCGGCGTGATCGGGCACGGCCGTCTCGGCCGCCGCGGCGGCGCCCGCGGCGCGGCGATAACGCCGGTTGCTGCGGAACTGGTTGCGCGCGGTGTTGGTGGCGATGCCCAGCAGCCAGGGCCGCAGGGAGCCGCCCTCCGGATCGACCCTGCCCCGCAGCCGCCACGCCTCCATGAAGGTCGTGGCCATCACGTCCTCGGCGGTCGACCAGTCGGCGGTCAGCCGGAACGCGTGGTTGTAGACGGCGCGGGAGTACGCGTCGAAGAGCTCGGCGAAGACGCTCGGATCCCCGGCCCGTACCCGGGTTCGCATATGAGTGGTCACCTCTATGAGCTGTCCGGCACTCCGGACCGCCTTCCCGTGACGTGCGTCACACCGCCTGGACTCCGCTCAAGTGCTGCGGGTCAGGGCTCGTCGCCGCCCACGAGAGCGATCGCGCGCGCCTCGGGAACCCCCAGCATCAGCAGGCTCGTGATCGTCGCCGCTCGGGCGCCACGGGTCCCGTTCATCCCGTCCGCCCCGTCCGCCCCGTCCGTCCCGTTCGCCCCGTCCGACAGGTCGCTGTCCGCGATGGCGAACACGACGCCGTACGCGACCTGGCTGAGGATGCCCGCCGACAGGTGCTGTGCGAACACGTCGCTGTCCTGGCCCCGTGCCACGAGGTCGGCGAGGAGCTCGTCGACCGGCCCGAGCAGGCCGTGGATCGCCTCGCCGTACTCGCCACGGCGCAGCGCCAACAGCACTCGGTACCGGTGCGCCACCGGCCAGACGCGGGCGATGAACGCGACCCACGCCGCGTCCGCTTCCGCGCCGGAGGCATTGACTTCGGCGAGCACGGCCGTCATCTCGGTGACGGCCCGTTCCGTGAGTGTCCGAACCAGGTCGAGGCGCGAGGGGAAGTGGCCGTAGATCGTGCGACGGACGACGCCGGCAGCGGAGGCGATGTCGCCCATGCCGGCATCGGGGTTCTCCCCCAGCACATCGAGGGCGACGTCGAGGATGCGGTCGCGCGTCTCGTTCATCGAGCGCGCACGGGAGGACTCGGTAGGCACGACACCATTGTCGCACGGCGTTGCACATGGGTGTGCAACGAAGTAGGCTGCACACCAGTGTGCAATGGAGAGTCGCGCCGCGATTCGCATCCTGGGCTTCGAAGCCCAGGAGAAGAAGAGAAGAGAAGAGAAGAGGAGAAGGCAATGACCGCACCGACGCCGGCGCCGCCGCAGGCCTCGCCCCTCGTCCGCCCGTTCACCGTCTCGATCTCGGATGCGGAGATCGACGACCTGAAGCAGCGACTGGCCAGAACTCGATGGCCGGATCCGGAAACGGTGGGCGACTGGTCGCAAGGGGTGCGCGTGGAGAACGCCAGATCCCTCGTCGACCACTGGAAGCACGGCTACGACTGGCGGCGCTTCGAGTCCGGGCTCAATCGCTTCCCCCAGTTCCTGACCGAGATCGACGGGCTGGACATCCACTTCATCCACGTCAGGTCCAAGAACCCCCACGCGATGCCGCTGATACTCACGCACGGATGGCCCGGCTCGATCGTCGAGTTCCTGAAGCTGATCCGCCCGCTGACCGATCCGGTGTCGTTCGGAGGGGACGCCGCCGATTCATTCGACGTCGTCGTCCCGTCGCTGCCCGGGTTCGGGTTCTCCCAGAAGCCCACGGAGACCGGGTGGAACGTATCGCGCATCGCAGGCGCGTGGGCGGAGCTGATGAAGCGTCTCGGCTACACGAAATGGGCGGCGCAAGGCGGCGACTGGGGTGCCGTCGTCACCACCGCCCTCGGGGCCATGCGACCTGAGGGGCTTCTCGGAATCCACCTGAACACCCAGTACGCGTTTCCCGCGCAGATTCCCGACACCTTGTCGCCCGAACAGCGCCACGCCGTGGAGACCCTCGCCCTCTACACCGGCGAACTCGGTGGGTCGAACCACCTCCAGGGCACGAAGCCGGAGACTGTCGGGTTCGCCCTGGCGGACTCTCCCGCCGGCCAGGCGGCCTGGATCTACGAGAAGTTCCAGTCCAAGACCGACAACCACGGGCTCGCCGAGGACGCCCTCAGCGTGGACGACATGCTCGACGCGATATCCCTCTACTGGTTCACCAACAGCGCGGCGTCGTCCGGCCGCATCTACTGGGAGAACAGATCGGGCACTCTCGCCGGCCCGAAGCTGACGCTTCCGGTCGCGGTGACCGTCTTCCCGAGGGACATCCCACTCCTGCCACGGAGCTGGATCGAGGACACCTACAGCAATCTGATCCACTACGGCGAGGCCGAAAAGGGCGGACACTTCGCGGCCTTGGAACAGCCCGAGATCCTGATCCGCGAAATCCGCACCGGCCTGCGCACCCTTCGTTCCTGACGCCAACGCGCGAGCCCACCACCCGAAGTCCTCGCTGCGCAGGGATACTTCACCCACCGGTCCCTGACACGTCGCACTACAGGAGCAGCCCGGATGAGAACACATGACGACCACCTCAAGGAGCTGTACGGCCTCCCCACTTTCACCTTTCCCGTGCCCGGCGAGACAGCGGGGCTGCCTGAACCCGACGCCGCGGCCTGGCGGATCGGCCACGAAAGGTGGGAGGAGGAGGAAGAGGAGATGTGGATCGAGACCTTCGACCGTTTCCGCGCCGAAGTCGACATCTCGCGGGTCCGCGCTCTGATCGTCGGCATCTGGGACGATCCGGAGGACACCGATCCCTCCGAGGTCATCGAAGGGCTGCTGGCCGAGCGTGACCGGCTGCGCTCCCTGCGGTCGCTGTTCCTGGGGGACATCAAGGACATCGAGTGCCACATCTCCCGGATCAGCCAGACCGACGTCACGCCCCTGCTGACCGCCTTCCCCCTACTGGAGGAACTGGGCGTGCGCGCGGGATGGGGCAGCAGTCTGGGAGAAAACCTGACGCTCGACTTCCCCGCCCTGCGCCACGACGCGCTGCGCAGCCTGACCGTGCAGAGCGCGGGTCTGCCTGCGGACGTCGTCCGCGGTGTGGGGGCGAGCGAACTGCCCGCGCTGGAGCACCTCGACCTGTGGCTGGGCGCCACGGATTACGGAGCCGACCACGAGGTGGCCGACCTGGAGCCGATCCTGTCCGGCGCCCGGTTGCCCCGACTACGGCACCTGGCCCTGCGCAACAGCGAACTCCAGGACGAGGTCGCCGCGGCCGTGGCATCCGCCCCGGTGGTCGCCCGCCTCGACGTGCTCAACCTGTCCGACGGCGCCCTGACCGACGACGGCGCGATCGCCCTCCTCAGCGGCCAGCCACTGACCCACCTCAAGAAGCTGGACCTGCACCACAACTACTTGAGCGAGCCCGTCCGGCACCGCATACGCGAGACACTCGAACCGGCAGGAGTCGAGGTGAACCTGGACCGGAGCGACGCCGAGTGGGAAGAGGACGCCGACGGCACCGTCAGTCCCAACATCAGTGTGGGGCCGCTTAGTTACTGAGGGACTTACTCCCAGGTTCGCAGCCTGCCGGTGAACCTCACATCACTCACTGCCAGAAGACCTGCTCCACGATGATCTGTGGGTCTTCTGCGCGCGACACGAAGGTGTAGGTGAGCCAGCCGTTTCCATGGTCGAAAGAGCAAATGTGAGCGCCCTTCGGCCGGCTGGACCGTGCCGGCCCGACGGTCATGCTGTCGGGCAGATCCGCATCGGTCTCGATGCCTCGGAAGTACGGGTCCTTCGCAGTGACCAGTTCGGCGCGAGCCTCATCAATCATCTTCCGGACATGCTCGGGCAGCGCATCACGGGCGGCGAGAGCATCGAGCCGCCAGTCCATCTGCCAAGGCGGCCCCATGAAGTCGTCGGTCACTCGCCGGGCTCCGTCCTCAGAGCCTTGTGCCGAATCCTCGATGCCTCGTCGAGGAGGACCCTGGCCTCGGCGATGTCAGTGGCCTCAGCCGCACGGTGTTCCAGGTCGTGCAGGTGGGCATCGAGCTTCGGGTCACGAGCGATCGCGTACTCGATCCACCAGCGAGCCATGAACGCGGGCACGGGACCGAGGTCATACGTGTCGGCGATCGCGCGCTTCCAGTGCTCGTCGAAATCGGGGAGGAGCTGAGGGGCGTCCTCGGCGATGGCCCTGCGCAGTGCCTTGGGGGTCCGCTCAGGCATGGGGGGGACCATCACATCGCGTTCCGCAGCATGAGCAGCCATGATCGATGTCCTCCTTCGACGCGTATCCACGACCATAGTCGCGTTCACCGTCCCCGCGTGGATTGTCCACGTACTGGCTCCGCCGCAGAGAGCAGACCCTGGACGCGGGCCTCCTCGTCGGTCAGGGGGGAGCTCATCCGCTCGCGCGGCGCCTCCCGAGTGAGGAGATGTGTGGTCGTGATCTTTGCCATGGCATCACCCTGACCCGCCCACACGCCCTCTCGTCCAGGTTTTCGGCTCGCTTCACCCGGCGGTGTTCACAGCCGCCGCACGTTTGACGCCTTCCATGAAGGTGGACCAGGACGCCCCTGAGAAGACCAGCGGACGGGCTGCCGGGGCCGCGCTGTCGCGCACGGGGACGAGGCCGGGGTAGCCGTCGGCCACCTCGACGCAGTTCGTGCCGCCCCCGTCGCTGTACGACGACTTGCGCCAAGCAGCGGTGCTCAGGTTCGGAGTCATACCGCCTCCCGCACCCCGCTCACGAACGACGCCCACGAGTCCACGCCGAACACGACCGCCGGACCGTCCGGGACCTTGCTGTCACGCACAGGCACGACGCCGGGGTAGCCGTCGGCCACCTCAACACAGTCGTTGTCTCCACCCTCGCTGTAACTCGACTTGCGCCATATAGCGGTGCTGAGATTCGGGGTGTGCGTCATGATTCGTGCTCCTTCAGTTCGTCCCTGATGAACGTCAGCGAGTCCGAGGGGGACAGCGCCAAGTCGCGGAGCCGATCGTAGGACAGTCGGAGCCGCAGGACCTCGTCCGGATCCTCGACCAACTCACTGCATCCGTTGCCTTCCCTGTAGGCGACGGCGCTCCCATCCTTCTGCCAAAGCAGCGTCAGCGACCCGGTCATGTGGTGGTGAACTCCTGCGGAGAACGGGAGCACTTGAAGCGCCATGTTGGGCCACATCCCAACCGCCTCAAGGTGAAGCAGCTGATCAGTCCAGGTCTTGGCACGGGCGGCCCGACGCCGGAACGCGCACTCGTCCACGATGATCCGCACATCGGGCTTCGGACTCTGGCGCAGCAAGTACTGCCGCCCGACGCGTGCCGCGACCCGCTCCTCCACCAGATCTTCACCGTCAGCCGTTGTCTGGGCCCCAGACAACACCTCGCGGGCGAAATCCTCTGTCTGCAGGAGACCAGGCACCGCCGGCGTGAACTTCCACATGACTCGCGCCGTCGACTCAAGCCGCATGAACCTCTTGTACTGATCCTTGAACGCGTCCAGCCGCGCCGCCCTCCAGTGGCTGACCAATAGGTCATCGGCCTTGTAATACCCGTCCAAGTCCTCCATGACCGTCATCTTGGACAGCCGCTCGCCCTTCTCCAGCCGGGACAGATAGCTCTTGTCGTACCCGGTCTCCTCGGCCAACTGACCGAGCGATTTACCTGCGTTGCCACGGAGATACCGGAGCGTCCGGCCGAGCACGGCCCGCCCCGTCTCCTGCTCACCGTCAACCTGTTCTCCCATGGTCACCCCTCACCGTTGCCAGGGCGCCCAGACAACGCCCACCCTCTTCCGCAGCGTAGATCCGGTCAGTGACGATTGCGACACGAACGGTGATAACCGCTCGTCAAGCACCCCTCCCCCACTGCAAGGAGCACTCCGTCATGGGCAAAATCGTCTTCTGGATCTGTAAGTTGCTCTTGCGCGTCCTGCTGCCCGCCCGGGGCAGGCACCGAGCGGCACCCGCCGCACGTGCCGTACCCACCGCACCCGCCATGCCCATGTGCCGCTGCCAACTCGCCCTCCACTCCGAGGGTTTCGAGTGGGACACCCCCCTCACCCGCCCGTACCTCCGTGACCTGGAGGTGTCCGCATGATGACCCCGCTGCGTCTGCTGCCGTGGACGACCCCGGAGGGCAAGCCCTGTTACCTGAGCACCGACAGCGACCAGAGCCGGCTCTCCCGGCTCGCCGACGATCTGGAGGCGGCGCAGCTGGACTCCGGCGAACAGGTCCTCGCCGGATCCAGAGCCGTACTCGCCGACACCGAGGCCGGCGAACACGCCGTGCGGTTCGCGCTGACCAGGGCGGTGGAGTGCCTGGGAGACGTACTGCGCATCGCGGTCAGCCGAGGCGCCCGCATCGGCGTCGGCGTCGGCGCCGACGTCGGCGAGTACGACTGCGGCGAGCGGTGATCCCGTCCCAGAATCTGCACGCTGAAGGGAAAAATCTGCAGTGTGTAGAATTTGGGCGAAGGAAGCAAAGGAAGCAGCAGTCCAGCTGCTTCCGTGTCTTCCGCGTCTTCTCTGGAGGAGCAATGCAGGAGCAGAAGAACTGGCTCATCACCGGCGTCAGCAGCGGCCTCGGGCGGGCCTTCGCCCAGGCCGCCCTGGCCGCCGGGCACACCGTCGTCGGCACGGTCCGCTCCGAGGAGGATCTGCGGGCCTTCGAAGAGCTCCGGCCCGGACAGGCGTACGGCCGCGTCCTGGACGTGACGGACGCCGACGCCGTCCTGACCGTGGTCACGGAGGTGGAGCAGAACGTCGGCCCGCTGGACGTCGTCGTCGCCAACGCCGGTTACGGCCTGGAAGGCACCTTCGAGGAAACCCCGCTCGCCGAGGTCCGGCGGCAGTTCGAGGTCAACGTCCTCGGGGCCGTGGCCACGCTGCAGGCCGCGCTGCCCCACATGCGCCGGCGCCGCCACGGCCACCTGATGGCCGTCACCTCCATGGGCGGGCTCATGGCCGTGCCCGGCATGTCCGCCTACTGCGGCAGCAAGTTCGCCCTGGAGGGCATTCTGGAGGCCTTGGGCAAGGAGGTCGCGCAGTTCGGGATCCATGTGACGGCGGTCGAGCCCGGTTCCTTCCGCACCGACTGGGCCGGACGGTCGATGACACGCGCCGAGCGGTCCATCGACGACTACGACGAGTTGTTCGCCCCCATCCGTGCGGCGCGGCAGAAGGCCAGCGGGAACCAGTTGGGCAATCCGGCCAAGGCCGGGGACGCCCTCGTACACATCACGTCGGTCGACCGGCCGCCGGCCCACCTCGTCCTGGGTTCGGACGCGTTGCGCCTGGTCACCGCCGCGCGTACGGCCGTGGACGAGGACATCCGCGCTTGGGAGACCCTCTCCCGTACGACCGACTTCGCCGAGGGTGCTCAGCTCTGATGCCCGGCCACCAGCCCGCACGGAGCCGACGCACCACCGAACGGAAGGGGGATCTCCGGGAGCGGGCCATCCTGGACACCTGCGAAGCCCTGCTGGCGCAGAAGGGCTACGAGGCCATGACCGTCGGCGACATCGCCGAGGGCGCCGGTATCAAGCGTGGCGCCTTGTACTTCTACTTCGGCTCGAAGCAGGAAGTGGTCGCCGCGCTCGTGGCCCGGACCGTCGAGCATCTGTGGGAACGGTCCCGGGTCACCGCCCAGGCCGACGACCCCCGCCAGGCCGTCGCCACCGCCATGCGGCGCACGGTCGAGCTGTGGAACGAGCACGGCCTGGTCATGCGCACGGCGATCGACCTGTCGTTGACCGTGCCGGAGATCGGCGAACTGTGGAGCCACACGGCCGACCTGTTCATCAACGCCATCACCGCCGTCCTGGAACGAGCCGGCGTCGAGCCCGGCACCGCACCGAAACAGGCGTCATCGATGGCCCGCGCCCTGTGCTGGATGATCGAGCGCACCTTCTACCACGCCTCACAGGCGTCCCGCGAGGAGTTGCTGACCGCATCGTCGACCTGCGAACACATCTGGCTGATCAGCGCCGGCCTGACCGCCTGACTGCCTGACCACCTGACCACCTGACGAGGCAGCCGGCGACCTCCGACCTGTCACCTGCAATCGGGAGAAACCATCACGCGAAGAACTCAGCGACCGTCTTGGTGAACCAGTCCGGGTCCTCCTCGGCGACGAAATGCCCCGTCGGCGCGACCTTCCCCTGCACGTTCTCCGCGTGCGAACTCAGCTTCTGTGCGGTGTCCGCCGTGCCGGACAGGGCGGTGCCGAGGGCCAGTACGGGCATGGGCAGCTTCCGCTCGGCCAGGAGGGCGCGGTTCTCCCGCCCGTCCTCAAGCAACGTGCGGTAGTGCGCGAAGCCACCGCTCAGCCGCTCCCGCCCCGTGTACGCCCGCGCGTACGTGGCGAGGTCGTCGGGGCTGAAGGTGCCGGGATTGGACATGGCGGTGAACGTGGCGGTGAAGAACTCCAGCTCGTGCCCGTCGAAAAGCATCTCGGCGATGTTCGGGGCCATGAAGAGGCCGAAGTGCCACATGCCTCCCGCGGCCGGGTTCATCGCCTCCTCCAGGCCGAACCCGGGCAGGAAGGAATCGATCAGGACCAGGTGGGAGATGTCGTCGGGGTACGCGGCTGCCCAGCCCAGGGCGATCATCGAACCGATGTCATGACCGGCCACGGCCACCGGACCGGTGAGGCCCAGTTCCTTCAGGACGCCGCGCATGTCGCGTGCCTGGTTGGTCTTCGTGTAGCCGTCCGCCGGACGGTCGCTGGCGTTGGTGCCCCGCAGGTCGGGGACGACGACCGTGTGCGTTCGCGCGAGGGCCGGCATGACACGGGCCCATGCGCGCGAGGACTGCGGCCAGCCGTGGAGAAGGACCAGGACCGGTCCGCTGCCGCCGACGGCGACCGAGAGGTGGGTTCCGTTGGTGGCGACCCGGTGGACCTTGAAGCCGTCAGGAAGCCAGTTGTCAGTACTCACGGGACTCACGGGAGTTCCTTCCGTTCCGGGTGGATCTCGGTTCCTCAGGCGGGCAGGGTGCTGAGCTCGCCGCCGTCGGCGAACAGGATGGCGCCGTTGACATAGCTGCTGGCCGGGCCGGCCAGGAACGAGACGACGTCGGCGATCTCGGCGGGGTCGCCCGCCCGGCCGCGCGCGTTGGTCCTGTCCAGGGCCGCGATGTGCTCGCCGAGCATCGCCACCGTGCCCTCGGTGTGCACGGGCCCCGGCGAGACGGTGTTGACCCGCACGCCGGACGGGCCGAACTCGGTCGCCCAGTAGCGGGTGAGGATCTCCGCACCGGCCTTGGAGGCCCCGTACGCCGCTCCGACCGGGGCGGGCTGACGCGCCGCACTCGATCCGACCAGCACGATCGAGCCGTGTCCGCGCCGCGCCATGCCCGGTGCCAGCGCGCCGACGAGCAGGAACGGGGCGCGCGTGTTGACCGCGATGTGCCGGTCGAAGCTCGCGGCGTCGGTCACGGCCGTCGGGGTGAACTCGTACAGGCCCGCGTTGCTCACCAGGATGTCCACGTCACCGGCCTCGGCGGCCAGACGCAGCGTGTCCTGCGCGTCGGTGAGATCGGCGGAGACGAACCGGACGGTGCCGCCCTCGGCCGCGAGTTCCTTCGCCAGGGCCTCACCGCGGACCTGGTCCCGTCCGTGCAGCACGACCTCGGCCCCCTGCCGGGCCAGATTCCTCGCGACGGCCTTGCCGATACCCGACGTCGCCCCGGTCACGAGTGCGGTGCGGCCCCGCAAAGCGGTGCTGTTGCTGGTGCTTGTGCTGGTGCCTGTGCTGGTGCTCATCGCTGTCTTCCTTGCTGTGGCGGTACGTCCTGACGCAATCCATCATGCTCGGCAGATGTTCTGTTGGCAAGAACATCTGTCGGGGAGCGGATGGATGCTAGGGTGTGCGCGTGAGCGCATCCACGTCCGAGAACAAGAAGCCGCGCAACACGCAGCCGCGCGATGAGGCCGAAGACCTGGCCCTTGAGACCGACCTGGGCTGGGCGATCCGTATGGTCTCCGGCGCGTTCAGCCGCGGCGCCACCGCATCCGTCGCCGACCTGCCCGGAAAGGCGCGCGGTTACCTCGTCCTGGTCGCCCTGGCCGGCGGCGAGCCGCCCACGCAGCTCGCCCTGGCCAAAGAGGTCAGCCTCGACCGCACCGTGATGACCTACCTGCTCGACGACCTCGAAGCGCACGAACTGGTGACCCGCAGGCCCGACCCACGCGACCGGCGCGCACGCCAGGTCCTCATCACCGACACCGGGCGCACCCGGCTGGGCCAGGTACGACGCAGCCTCGCCGCCGCCGAGGCCCGCCTGCTCACCGACCTCGACGACCAGGACGCACAGCAGTTGCGCACCCTGCTCTCCCGGGTCGCGCAGACCGCCCAACGCGAGTTGATCGCCCCCGACGAAGCGGACTGCTGACCAGCAGCACCTGACCCGCAGTGTCCGACCCGCAGTGTCCGACTAGCGGCTCGGCTGCAACAGCAGCCGCATCGTCGTCTCCGCGGCCGTATCCGTCGCGCCCCCAGCGGTCGCGGTGGCCGCGTTCGTCGGCAGTGGGTCCGCCAGCCGCGCGTACGTACCTCCGCGGGCCATCAGTTCCTCGTGCGTGCCCTGTTCCACCAGGCGTCCGCCGTCCACGACCAGGATGCGGTCGGCGTCCGGGGCGAGAGCGAGGTCGTGGGTGATCATGACGGTCGTACGGCCGGACACCAGGCGCCGCAGCGGTTGCAGGACGCGGCGCGCGGCGAGTGCGTCGAGGCCGGTGGTCGGTTCGTCGAGTACGAGGACGGGGGCGGCCCGCAGCATCGCGCGGGCCACCGCCACCCGCTGGAGCTGCCCGCCGGAGAGCACGGCCGTGCCGGGCGTGATCAGCGTCTCGTAGCCATGAGGCAGTCGGCGGACGAACCCGTGCGCGTCCGCGTCGCGCGCCGCCCGCTCGATCTCCTCGTCCGTCGCGCCCGGCCGCCCGCACGCGATGTTCTCGCGGATCGTGCCGTGCAGGACGAGCGTTTCCTGGGGCAGCAGGGCGACGTTCTCGCGCAGGAACTCCAGCGGTACGTCCCCGAGCGGCACGCCGTCCAGGCGGATCACGCCCGCCGAGGGGTCGTAGAAGCGGGTCAGGAGTTTGGCGAGGGTCGACTTTCCGGCCCCGCTCGGGCCGGTGACCAGGACGAACTCGCCGGGCGCCGCCGTGAACGTCACGTCGTGCACGCTGTCGTGCTCCGCGCCCGGGTAGCGGAAGGACGTGCCGTGGAAGGAGACCCGGCCGTGTACGGGCCACGCCGGCACCGGTTCGGCCGGGTCGGTGACGGCCGGCTCGGTGTCCAGGATCTCCTGGAGCCGCCGCGCTCCGGCGGTCAGGGTCAGGCCCAGCTGGCCGAGGTCGCGGATCGGCGGGTAGAGGTAGCCGAGGAAGGCGGCGAAGGCCAGAAGTTGGCCCAGTGACATACGGCCCTGCGCGATCTCCCAGGCGCCGAGCCCGATCACCGTGAGCACGCAGAGCGTCTCGACGACCTCGACGAACTGCTCGTACATCTCGCTCGCGCGCGCTCCCCGCACACTGGCCCGCAGCCAGGCGCGTGCCTCGCGGTCGAGTCGCTTCTCCTCCGCCGCGCGCCGGTTGTACGCCTGGGTGAGGACGATGTTGCCGAGGGACTCCTCGACGACCGAGGTGATCGCGCC
>NZ_LIPP01000075.1 GCF_001418335.1 Streptomyces aurantiacus
CACGTTGTTCTATAGAACAACGTGCCATAGTGTTCACCGCATTGGCAACCGCTGGTGCGGCCGGTTCGGGGAACGTGGGCGGATGCTCGTTTCGCCGCTCTCGTCCGCCGGCCCGTGTCGCCGAGTCGCCGGCCGACCTGTCGACGACTGATCTCTCGACGGCCGACCTGTCGTCTGGGCATGAACACGGAGTGATCACTGGTGAGATCGGACCGATGGGCGTTCGGGGGCATGATCGCGGTCGTGGTCTCGTTGATCGCGGGAGCAACGTCTGTGATCGTCCGCGACCAGGCCGGCTCCGCGACGCTGTGGATCATTCTCGGCATGGGTGCGGTGGGTGCAGGCCTGGCCGCGCGGGCATCGAGCCTCGCCGTCGTCGTGGCCGCGCTCCTGGCCGGTTCGGAACTGCGTGATCCGGCGCCGTGGGCCACCTGGGCGGTCGCCGGGGGGCTGCTGTTCCTGTTCGCGCTGCGCCGCCCCCGCTTCGACGCGGTCGCCGCCGGCCTGGTGGTCTCGGGGACCACGCTGGTCGCGGCGTACCTACCGTGGCTGAGCAGCGACAGTGGCGGCGGAGTGTTCGGCCTCGTCGCCCTCGTGGCCGCGATGGTCGGAGTGGGCCAGTGGGTGCAGGCACAGCGGCGCTATGTGGTCGCGGAGGTGGGGCGGCGGCGTCAGGAAGCCGAGCGGAGGCGGGAGGAAGTGGCCCGCCACGTCGCGGAGGAACGGCTGCGGATCGCCCGCGAACTCCATGACAGCGTCGCCCATCACCTGGCGGTGGTCAGCGTGCACACCAACGTCGCCCGAGCGAACCTGGCGCGCTCGCCGCACGTCGTCCAGCGCGCGCTCGACGACGTGCAGGCCGCCACGCAGTCGGTGATGGAGGAACTGGGAGTCCTCCTCAGCGTCCTTCGCGCGACCGGACCCGACCCCGCCCCGTCCGCTCCTGTCGACACCGCTGTGATCGACGACCTGCTGCAGAGCTTCACCGGTATCGGCCTGACGGTCGAGACCGAAGGCCTCGACCATCTGCTCGCGCTCGCGCCGCTCGCCCGCACCGCGGCCCAGCGGCTCCTCCAGGAAGCTCTGACCAACGCGCACCGCTATGGCGAAGGCGACGCCACGGTGCTCGTCGAGGCTCCCGTCAACGGATACGTCACACTGTCGGTCCGCAACGCGTGGGTGCCCCGTGAAACGGCGTCCGCCGGCAGCGGGCTCGGCCTGGTGGGCATGGAGGAACGGGTCCATCTGCTGGGCGGCACCTTCCACGCCGGGCCGGACCCGGACGGTTTCCTGGTGACCGCGCAGCTCCCGGCCATCGCGCCCCGCACCTCGAAGGAGACACCCGCATGAGCGTCGTACGCGTACTCGTCGTCGACGACCAGATCATGATCCGCTCCGGGATACGCGCCCTGCTGGAGACCGGCGACGAGGTCGACGTCGTCGGCGAGGCGGGTGACGGGCGTCGAGCCGTCGACATGGCGCGGGCCCTCGTCCCCGACGTCATCCTGATGGACCTTCGGATGCCGGTACTCGACGGTGTGGGAGCGATCTCCCAGCTGCGCGCCGACGCCGCCACCGCGGGCATCGGCATCCTGGTGCTGACCACCTTCGACACCGACCAGAACATCCTCGCGGCCCTCCAGGCCGGGGCCAACGGCTTCCTCGGGAAGTCGGCGGACCACGAGGAACTCATGCAGGCGGTCCGACGGGTCGCCGCCGGGGGCGCGTCCCTGTCCGCCGTGGCGACCGACACCGTCGTCGGGCATCTCACCAGCACGGCGCGCCGGCCCCGGCCCCACGAACCGGCCTCCCCCGAGGACCTGCGCAAGGCCGCGTCCCTGACCTCCCGTGAGCGGGAGGTCGCAAGCCTGGTCGCCCGGGGCCTGAGCAACGACGCCATCGCGGAACGCCTGTTCATCTCGCCGATGACGGTGAAGACCCACGTCAACCGGGCCATGAGCAAGATGCACGTCCGAACCCGAGCGCAACTCGTGGTCGCCGCACTGCGCGCGGGTCTGCTCGACGACTGACAGCAGTACTGACGACTGACAGCAGCACTGCGGCGCTATGGGCCCGGGGACAGCACCGCAGCGCTATGGGCCCGAGGACTCGCCGGCCCAGAAATACACCGGCCGCGGTATGTCCTCTACCGCGTCTGCGCGACGACCGACAGGCACTCCGCGACGGAGGGTGAGGCATCGGGTCCGCACCTGCGGCCCTCGTCCCGCCCTTTGCCACGCAGGAGTTGTCATGTCTCGATTGCTGTCCAGGGTCGGCGCCTTCAGCGCCGGCCACCGACTCGTCGTGGCCGGCGCATGGGTCCTACTGACCGCGCTTTTCACGGTCATGACGATCACCGGAGCGAAATTCTCCGACGCGGAGTTCAGCATCGCGGGTGCCGAGTCGACCACAGCGCTCGCCACGATGGACAAGGCGTTCCCTGCGGCGCCGGGCCCCGAGTCCGGCGAGCTGATGCTGGTCTTCGAGGCACCCGACGGCACCTCCCTCGCCGACCCGGCCGGCCGGAAGCTGGTCACGGACGTGGTGTCACGCGCCGCCGGCATCCCCGACGTACTGTCCGCCGCGGACCCGTACGACGAGAACCGCCCCTACGTGTCCGAGGACGGCTCGGTCGCCGTCTCCACACTCACGGTCGACCTGGAGGCCGATCAGGCCCTCGTCGAGGACGCCATCCGCGAGGCCGCGACAGGCCTGACGGACGACGGGTACACCATCGAGCTCGGTGGAGCCCTCGATGATGGAGCGCCCGAGATCGCCAGTGTCACCGAGGCCGTCGGCGTCGTGGTCGCCTTCGTCGTACTGCTGCTGACCTTCGGTTCACTGGCCGCGGCCGGCGCGAACATGCTGACCGCCCTCGGCGGCGTCATCGTCGGCATCGTGGGCATCCTCGCCTGGTCGTCGGCCGGCGAAGGCATCCAGTCCACCACGCTGATCCTCGCCCTGATGCTGGGGCTGGCGGTCGGCATCGACTACGCCCTGCTGATCCTTTCCCGGTTCCGCGACGAGCTCCGGCGTGGGGCCGACGTCGACTCCGCCGTGGCCAGGGCCTCCGGCACGGCCGGAACATCCGTGGTGGTGGCCGGCACCACCGTGGTCATCGCCCTCGTGGGGCTGGCGATCCTGCGGATCGCGTTCATCACCGAGATGGGACAGGGCGCGGCCTTCGCCGTGATCGTGGCCGTGGCCGCCTCACTCACCGTCGTGCCGGCCGTGCTGAAGACCCTCGGCCACAAGGCCCTGCCCCGCAAGGAACGCCCGACCGCTGGCACCACCACCAGCACTCCCACCACCACCAGCACCGGCACCAGCACCGGCGCGGACACCGACGGCTTTGGTGAGACAGCGGCAGCCGCGGAGCCCACGGACCACCGCGACCGTGAGAACGAGTCCCGGCCGCGCCTGCTGGGCCGCTGGGCCCTCCTGGTGGTCAACCGGCCCCTCCTCACCATCCTCGGCGCCGTGGTCACCGTGGTCCTGCTCGCGCTGCCGGCCCTCTCCCTCAAGACCGAGCTCGATCCCCCGGGCGGCCCCGACCCGGCCAGCTCCCAGCGCGCGGCCTACGACACCATCAGTGAGGCCTTCGGCGCGGGCGAACAGAACCCCCTGATCGTGCTCTTCGAAGGTACGAACGCGGCCGGCACGGCAGCCGGTGCGACGAAGGACATCGCCGCGCTCGACGGCGTGGCCGACGTCAGCCCCGTACAGACCGCCGAGAAGGCGGATGTCGCCTTCCTCGCGGTCACTCCGGAACACGGCCCCACCGACACACGTACCAGTGACCTGGTGAATCTGCTGCGGACCTCGACGGACGACGTGCAGGGCGCGAAGGTCTCCGTCACCGGGCAGACCGCGGTCGACGTGGACGTCAACGCGCAGCTCTCGTCCGGCCTCATCACCTATCTGCTCTGCGTGGTCGGCCTCTCGCTGCTCCTGCTCACCCTCGTGTTCCGTTCCATCGCACTGCCGTTGCTGGCCACCGTCGGGTTCCTGATGTCCCTGGCCGCGAGCCTCGGAGTGACGGTCGCCGTCTTCCAGTGGGGCTGGGCGGGCGGCCTGGTCGGCCTCGACGAAGCCCGCCCCCTGGGCAGCCTGATACCGCTGCTCGTGGTGGGCGTGCTGTTCGGCCTCGCCATGGACTACCAGGTGTTCCTGGTCTCCCGCATGCACGAGGCGCACAAGAACGGACTCGACACGCGGGCCGCCGTACTGCGGGGATTCGGCCAGGCCTCACCCGTCGTCATCGCCGCGGCGACCATCATGGCCTCGGTCTTCGCGGGCTTCGCCTTCAGCGGCGGCGACCCGATGGTCGCGTCCATCGGACTGGCCCTCACCGTCGGCGTCCTGGTCGACGCACTCGTGGTCCGCATGATCCTGGTGCCGGCCGCACTGCAACTCCTCGGCGAGGCGAGCTGGGCGATACCTCGCTGGCTGGACCGGGTGCTCCCGAACGTCGACACCGAAGGCGCGGCCCTGGACCACGAAGAACTCCACGAGCCGCACGACAAGCAGGACCAACTCGCCGGCTCCTCCCAGGCGTAGTGGTCCCTGATCGGGCTGCTCCCGGACTCCGGGAGCAGCCCGAACCCGTCTCAGCCGCCTAGCCCTGTTCCGGCTGCTTGGGCGGAAAGCCGCCCGTGGCCACCGGGCCCCACTTCTTCGGGGTGATCCTGATGATCGACTTGGCCTGTTTGCGCATGGCCTCGCGGTACTCGTCCCAGTCCGGGTGTTCGCCCGCGATGTTGCGGTAGTACTCGACCAGCGGCTCGACCGAGTCGGGGGAGTCGATCACCTCGGCGGTGCCGTCGATCTGGACCCACGGGCCGTTCCACTCGTCGCTCAGGACGATCAGGCTGACCCGGTCGTCGCGCTTGGCGTTGCGGGTCTTGGCGCGCTCCGGGTAGGTCGAGACGACGATGCGGCCCGAGTCGTCGACTCCGCAGGTCAGCGGCGAACCCTGAGGGCTGCCTTCCGACCTGCGGGTCAACAGGATGGCGCGGTGCCGGGGACGTACGAAGTCCAGCAACTCGTCCAGCGATACGGAGGTGTTCGTCGCGATGTTCGGTGCCATGCGGGCAGCTTAGGCGCACGGCGCCCGCTCAGGCTGGCCCTGCCGTTCCTATGCCTGCGGGAGTGTCTCCCCCTGCACGGCCTGGATGTCCAGCTCGACCTTCAGCGTCGTACCGATGGCCGCGATGCCCGCCTGGACGACCTGGTTGTAGTTCATCGCGAAGTCCTCGCGGCGCAGTTCCGTGGTGGCGCGGAAGGCCGCCCGGGTTCCGCCCCAGGGGTCGGCGCCCGTGCCCAGGTAGGACAGTGCCAGGTCGACCGGGCGTACGACCCCGCGCATGGTGAGTTCGCCGTGCACCGTCCAGCGGTCGGTTCCGGTGGCGGGGGTCAGGCTCTTGGAGACGTACCTGATCTCCGGGTGGCGCTCGACGTCGAGGAAGTCGGGCGACTTCAGGTGACCGTCGCGCATGGCGTTGCCCGTGTCGATCGAGTCGGCCCGGATCACCGCCTCCACCCGGGACTTGGCGATCTCGTCCGGGGCGATCTCGATCGAGCCGGCGAACCGCGTGAACCGACCGTGCACGCTGGAGATGCCCAGGTGCTGGGCGACGGCGCCCACCGAGGAGTGGGCCGGGTCCACCGTCCAGGGGCCGGGCGGCGGCAGCTCGGTGCCGCCCTGCCGGGCGAGGGTCACGGTGCCGACCTCGGCCCGGCCGCTCGCCGTGACGATGGCGCTCGACGCGACGGGTGCGTACCCGACGGCCGTGACGATCACCGTGTACGCGCCGGGCACCAGCTCGACCGTGTCCCGTACGGTGCCTTCCTCGTCCGCCTCGGCGCGCACCACCTGGGCGCCCGTCATGTCGGTCACCGTGACGACCGCGTGCGACACGGCCCAGCCGTCCCGCGTACGGATCCGCGCGGTCAGTCCCATTGCAAGCAACCTCTTCTCATGAAAACCGGCCCGCGAAGGGCGTCTCCGCTCGGAACGCGCTCCACGGGCCGGGGTCTTCAACTACCGGGATCTTCAACTACCGGTTTCTCGTGTACCGGTTTCTCGACTACTCACCGGGGTGGGCGAGTCGGATGTCGTGGCCGTCGACGCCGCCGCCGTTGACGGTCAGCGCCGTCGCGATCGGCGGGTAGCCGGTCGCGATGACCGTGTACTCCCCGCTGTCCAGGTCGGTGAAGGCGTACGCCCCGTCCGTCCCGGTCGTGGCGGTGCCGACCACGTTGCCCGCCGCGTCGACGAGCGTGACCCGGGCGTCGTTCAGCGGCCCGCCGGGTGCCTGCACGACGCCCTGGAGCCGCGCCCCGGAGGTGAGCTCGACCTCGACCCGGGTGACCCCGGTGCCGCCGACCTCGACAGGCAGGGCGCGGGGCCGGTGTCCGGCGGCGTTCACCGCGACGGTCACGGCACCGGGCACCAGCTCGGCGAAGGTGAACTCGCCCTGCTCACCGGTGGTCCCGGTGGCCAGCACGTCGCCGCGCACGTCGGTCACGATGACCATCGCGCCCACGACCGGCTGCCCGCTCTCGGCGGCCTTCACCGCACCGGAGAGCCCGCTCGTGCCGCTCAGCAGGATGTCGTACGCGAGCGGCTCACCGTTCACGACGACCGTCGAGGCCTGCGGCTGGAACCCGTCCGCGGAGGCGATCAGCACGTACGAACCCGTGCCGGGCGCGTCCACCGCGTAGGCGCCGTCGCCCTGTGCGACCGAGCGGCCCAGCTGACGGCCCGCGAGGGAGATCAGCGTGACGGCTGCCCGGGGCACGGGCGCGCTCTCGGCGCCGCGCACGAACCCGTGGACCGGGACCCCGCCGGAAGCGGGACCCGTGCCGGAGTCGGGCTCGGCCTCCAGGGTGGCGACCGCCGAGAGCCGCTGGGTGCCCTCGGGCGCGGACCCGGTGCCGTCGCTGTTGCCGTCACCGCTACCGCTGCCCCTACCGTCACCGTCACCGTTGACGGCGCCGGCCCAGCTCGGGACGCGCTCGCCGGACTCGGCAGGGAGCACACCGGTCGAGCCGGCCACCGCAGGGTCGGCCACTGTCGAGCCGCCGGCCTCGGCCACAGCTGCGGCCTCCGCCTGTGCCTGAGCCTGTGCCTTCGCCTCGGCGGCCTGCGCCAGTCCGCCCGACGTACGCAGCGGTACCTCCTTGATGAACAGCGTGACGAAGAAGGCGAGCAGCGCCGTGCCGGCCGCGATCAGGAAGACGTCCGCTATGCCGTGCCCGTACGCGCTCTCCACGACCGTGCGCAGCGGTCCTGGCAGCGTGTCCATGTCCGGGATGGCGCCGTTGGAACTGGCGCCCGCCGCCGCGTACTTGGGGTCGAGACCGGCGACGCCGTCCGTGACGTAGTGGGTGATCCGGTTGGCCATCACCGCGCCCAGCGCGGAGACGCCGATCGCGCCGCCGAGGGAGCGGAAGAAGGTCACCGTGGAGCTGGCCGCGCCGAGGTCCTGTGGGGCCACCTGGTTCTGCGTGCACAGCACCAGGTTCTGCATCATCATGCCGATGCCGAGACCCAGCAGCGCCATGAAGACGCCGGTCTTCCAGTAGTCCGTGTCGTACCGGATGGTGCTCAGCAGGCCGAGGCCCGCCGTGATGAGTACGCCGCCGGCGACCAGCCAGGCCTTCCACCTGCCGGTCTTGGTGATGACCTGCCCGGAGACGGTCGAGGAGACGAACAGGCCGGCGATCATCGGGATCGTCAGCACACCCGACATGGTCGGCGACTCGTTCCGCGCCAGCTGGAAGTACTGGCTGAAGAAGACGGTGCCCGAGAACATCGCGACGCCGACGAAGAGCGAGGCTATGGAGGAGAGGGTGATGGTCCGGTTGCGGAACAGCCGCAGCGGGATGATCGGCTCCTTGGCCTTCGACTCGATGAGCACGAAGATCAGTCCGAGCACGATCGAGCCACCGACCATCGCGGCCGTCTGCCACGACATCCACTCGTACTTGTCACCCGCGAAGGTGACCCAGAGGAGCAGCAGCGAGACCGCGGCGGCGATGAAGAACGCGCCGCCCCAGTCGACCTTCACGTCCCGCTTCACGACGGGCAGGTGCAGGGTCTTCTGCAGCACGATCAGCGCGATGATCGCGAAGGGGACACCGACGTAGAAGCACCAGCGCCAGCCGAGCCAGCTGGTGTCGGTGATGACACCGCCGAGCAGCGGGCCGCCGACGGTCGCGACTGCGAACGTCGCGCCGAGGTAGCCGGAGTACCGGCCGCGCTCGCGCGGGGAGATCATCGAGGCCATGACGATCTGCGCGAGGGCCGACAGACCGCCGACGCCGATGCCCTGCACCACGCGGCAGGTGATCAGCATGCCCGCGTTCTGCGAAAGGCCCGCGGCGGCCGAACCCAGCACGTACACGACGAGTGCTATCTGGACGAGCGCCTTCTTGCTGTACAGGTCCGCGAGCTTGCCCCACAGGGGCGTCGACGCGGTCATCGACAGCAGCGCGGCGGTGACGACCCAGGTGTAGGCGGACTGGCCGCCGCCCAGGTCGCCGATGATCTCGGGCAGTGCGTTGGAGACGATCGTCGACGACAGGATCGCGACGAACATGCCGAGCAGCAGCCCGGAGAGGGCCTCCATGATCTGCCGGTGCGTCATCGGAGCGCCGTCGGGGGCGCCTCCGTGCTTGGCGTGTGAGCCCCGCACACCGGCTGGTGTGGTGGTTGCCATGGGCTTCCTTTTCTTGTGATGCGTCATACGGGTGTACGGGTGGTCCGCTCGGCGGGTGCCGCTACGGGGGTCGCCTGGGCGGATGCCTCGACAGGTGCCTGGGCGGGTGCCTCCATCGGCTTCCCGGGCGGGCCGGGCGGGCCGGGCGCGTCGGGCGGTGCGGCCGAGGCGGGTGTGACCTGCGGGTACGGCACAGTCGTCGCGCCCTGTGCCGCCGGTACGGGCCGGCAGTCGCCGAAGCTGGTGCGCAGTCGTCCGAGCAGGGTGTTCAGCTGGTCGACCTCGCCGTCCGACCAGTCCGCCAGGTAATGGGCGAGCGCGTTCATATAGCGCTCGGAGATGTCGGCGAGCATGTCCCGTCCGGCGGGGGTCAGCCGCAGGATGCGTGAACGCTTGTCGGCGGGGTCGGGGGACCGGTCGATCCAGCCGCGCTCGGCGACGTGCGCCACATGCCGGCTCGTGACCGACATGTCGATGGCGAGCAGCTCGGCGAGCCGGCTCATCCGCATCTCGCCGTGCCGGTCGAGCAGCGCGAGCACCGCGGTGGACCCCGCCGGGCACTCGGGCGGGAGGACCCGGCCCAGACCCCGCTTCACGGCGCCGATGGCGCTCAGCTGCTGAGCCAGCTCCTCGTACTGCCGACGAGCGGCCATCGCACCTCCCTCTTTTGTTGCTTCAGGCAACCATAAGAACCGTTGGTTGCTGCAGGCAAATGAAAAGGGGGCTCGGGGGCTAAAACCTTGGCAAAGGCAAGTATTGGCGAACGTAAACACGCAGGTGGGGCCTGATGTGGGGCGGAGGAGGCGGGCACGCGGCCGGCGGAAGGCCGACAGGGACGCCGGCAGGGAGCCGACAGGCATCTCCGTGCCGTGGGCCGCCATGGAGCCCGGAGCCCGGGACCGGGGGTCCCTGACGCCCGGGACCGGGGGTCCCTGACGGCACCCGAAACTTGGGGCCGCCGAAGGCACCCGATAGGGTCTCGCGCATGGCAAACACCCAGGGCCCCGAGGGCAACTACGACCCCGCGGGTAGCACCCAGATGTTCCGAGCGTTCGTCGACGACCCGCAGAGCGGTCAGCAGCAGCCGGCCCCCCAAGCCACCCGAGGTCCCCGTGTCGGCCTGATCGTCGGTGTGATCGTGGCCGTCGCGGTCGTCGCCGTGGTCGCCTGGCTCGCACTCAAGTAGGCGGGGGCGCCACCGGGCGCCCTACTTCCACCGGACGGACACGTCCCGCGTCTCCACGTGCATGCCGAGAGGCACCGTCGTCCACGGCGGGACCCCCGCCGTGTCGACGCACACCGTCCAGGTCTTCTTCTCCCGGCTGCCCGGAGCGATCGGCACGGGCAGCCGTACGGCCGACTCGACGGTCGCCCAGTCGATACCGAGCGCGCCGATGACGTGCGTCCCGAAGGTCACCGTGCCCGAACGCACCGCGGTGCCCCCGGTGTTGTGGAACTCGACGGTGACCTTGTCGCACCAGCGCTCGTCGGCGGGCTTCCGCTCGGGATCGCCGACGACCAGCACGGCGGGCCCGGCGGGCGTCGCGGGGCTCGACACCGAGCCACTCGGCTCACCGGCCCCGGAACTCCCGCCCGCGCCACCCGTGTTGCCCGCACCGTCCGCGTCAGCCGTACCGCTCTGGTCCGCCGACGGGTTCGTACGGCCGCTGCCCTGGGCGCCGGATGAATCGGAGACGGACGGGCCGGTACCGTCCCCGTCTCCACGGTCTCCACCGGCGCCCGCGTTTTCGCCCTCGCCCTCGCTCGACCGGGTGCCGTCGGGCGCCGAACTTCCGGTGTCGGCCGCTTCCTTGGCCGCCGACGCGCCCTCCAGGGGCACCAACTCGACGTCTCCCGTGGGTGCTGCCGCCGCCGCGGACGAGGAAGGGCGCTGTACGGCGACGTAACCGTCCCCCGCGCCACCCCCGCCGCCTGCGCAGGCGGC
>NZ_LIPP01000076.1 GCF_001418335.1 Streptomyces aurantiacus
GCCGGGCGTACTGCCCTTTGCTGCCATGGCAGGCCTGGTTCGGAAGAGCTACGCGGCGGACTGCGACGTACCGGCACGGCCCCTTCCGTCGCATGTCCACCTCCCGCCGTGGGGTGTGCGGGTCGCCCGGCCGCGATGGGGATGGGTGCGGTCAGGTGGCTGTCAGGGCTGCCAGGGCTCTTTCGGCCACCTCTCGGCCTATGGGGAGGGAGGCCGTGGCCGCGGGGGACGGGGCGTTGAGTACGTGGACCGTGCGGGGGCCCTCCTGGATCAGGAAGTCGTCCACCAGGGTGCCGTCGCGGAGGACCGCCTGGGCGCGGACGCCCGCGGATGCCGGGATCAGGTCGTCCGGGGTCACCGCGGGGAGCAGGCGACGGACCGCGCGGGTGAAGGCGGCCTTGGAGACCGAGCGGCGCAGCTCTCCGCCGCCGTAGCGCCAGTGGCGCCTGGCTATGCGCCAGGAGCCGGGCCAAGTGAGGGTCGAGCCCAGTTCGCGGGGGTGGACGGTGCGCCAGTCGTAGCCCTCGCGGGCCAGGGCGGGGACCGCGTTCGGGCCGATGTGGACACTGCCGTCGATGCCGCGGGTGAGGTGGACGCCGAGGAAGGGGAAAGCGGGGTCCGGGACGGGGTAGACGAGGCCGCGAACCAGGTCGGGGCGGGCGAGGGTGTAGTACTCGCCGCGGAAGGGGACGATACGCATCTTGGGCTCGTCGCCTGTCAGGCGGGCGATCTCGTCGCAGTGCAGGCCGGCGCAGTTGACCAGCACCCGGGCGCGTACGACCGTACCGTCGTCCGTGCGGACCGCCACGCCGAGGCCGGGGCGGCGGTCGATGTACGTGGCCCTCGCGTCGTAGCGGATAAGGGCCCCGGATGCCTCCGCGAGACGGTGGGCCACGCCCACGAAGTCGCACACCCCTGTGGTGGCCACGTGGATCGCGGCGAGGCCGCGGACCTCCGGCTCGTACTCCTCGATCTGGGCGGCGCCCAGCTCCCGTACCGGAATGCCGTTCTCCCGGCCCCGCTGTATCAGCGCGTGCAGCCTGGGCAGCTCGTCCCGTTCCGTGGCGACGATCAGCTTGCCCGTCACCGCGTGCGCGATGTCGTACTCCGTGCAGAACTTGATCAGCTCGGCGGCTCCCCGCGCCGCGAACTGTGCCTTGAGGGAGCCCGGGCGGTAGTAGATGCCGCTGTGGATGACGCCGCTGTTGCGGCCCGTCTGGTGCCGGGCCGGGCCTGGTTCCTTCTCCAGCACCGTCACGCGCGTGCCCGGCGCGGCGCGCGTGATCGCGTAGGCCGTCGACAGACCGACGATCCCGCCGCCGATCACGAGCACGTCACAGTCGTAAGCGATCTCCCGCACCATCCGTCCGTCCACCTCCCGCCCTCGGCTCCCACCCGCGACTCCTGTCTCCGATAGTGCACTGCACCACTGACAACGCCCTCAAACCACAAAACCAGACGACCGGCAGACAACCGGCAGACGACCGGCACGGCCACCCGTCACATGCGTCACCACCGCGTCAACCGTGATTCCTGGCAGGGCGGCCGGTTTTTTTAGGGGCGCGGGGAACTGCGCGACCAGCCACCGGGCACCCGCAGGTTCGAGACCGCCCCGGCCACGCACCCGCCATGGCGCCATGGCAACCCCCGGGGATGCCTACCCCTAGGCCGGCGCCATGAGCAGCGGCCTCGCCCGCTCCCGCAGCTCCACCACCCGTGGCTCGTCCCCGTACGGCTCCAGTCGGTGGAGGAGGTCCTTCACATACTCGGTCGTGCGGGCCGAGGAGATGCGGCCGGCGACCTCCACCGCCCGTACCCCCTGCTCGCACGCCGCGTCCAGGTTGCCGGACTCCAGTTCGGCGACCGCCGACACCACCAGGCGCAGCCCGTGGGAGCGTACGAACTCCTCCGTCGGCTTCGACAGCGCGTGCTCCGTGAAGCGGCGGACCTGACGCGGAGCCTTCAGGTCGCGGTAGCACTCCGCCGCGTCGGCGGCGAAACGGTCGTACGAGTAGAAGCCGAGCCAGGACGGGTCCTGGTCGCCGTCGCGGGCGCGTTCCAGCCAGCCCTCGGCCGCCTTCAGGGCGCCGCCGGCCGCGTGGGCGTCACTCGCGCGCGCGTGGGCCCGTGCCTCGACCAGGCGGAAGAAGCTCATCGTGCGGGCCGTGGCCAGTCCCCGGTTGCGTTCGAGGGCGGCCTGCGCGAGGTCCACGCCCTCGTCGCCGAAGCCGCGGTAGGTCGCCTGGAGGGACATGGAGGCCAGTACGTAGCCGCCCAGGGGCACGTCAGCCGCCGCGCGGGCGAGACGCAGTGCCTGGATGTAGTAGCGCTGCGCCGCTTCCTGCTGGCCCGTGTCGAAGGCCATCCAGCCGGCCAGGCGGGTCAGTTCGGCGCTCGCTCCGAAGAGGGCGCGGCCGACTTCGTCCGAGTACGAGCCCAGGAGCAGCGGGGCCGCCTCGACTCTTAAGCATTCCGGCACCATGGAAGAACGCCAGTCGCCGCCTCCGTATTTGGAGTCCCAGCGCCTGGCGTCCTCGGCGGCCTCCCGCAGCTTCAGTACGTCGCTGTGGCCGACTTTGAGCGGTGCCCCGGAGCCCTCCAGCGGGCCGGCGTCCCGGGCGACCGAGCTGTCGGCCGGGGTTATCAGCCACCGGGAGGCGGGCGTCGCGTACGCGCTCACCGCGAACGAGCCGGCGAGCGACTGCCATATGCCGCCGGAGCCTGCCCGGCGTCCCGCGAGGTCGAGGCGGTACAGATCCGTCGCCGACCGCACGGCCTGTCCCACGTCGCGGGGGAAGGCGAGGCCCACCTCCGGCGCGGGGTCCGCGTCCGCCAGGCCGATCTCGTGGAGTGGCACCGGGCGGCCGAGTTTCTGGCCGATGGCGGCGGCGATGAGGTGCGGCGCGGCACCTTGCGGCACCATGCCTTTCGACACCCAGCGCGCCACCGACGTCTTGTCGTAGCGAAGAGTCAACCCGCGTTGAGCGCCAAGATCGTTGACGCGACGCGCGAGTCCTGCGTTGCTGATTCCCGCGAGGGCGAGAACGGTGCCGAGTTTTTCGTTCGGCCCGCGTTGCTCCCTGGACATGCGCCACCCCTCGACACAGACGGCTGCCGCGCGGGTGTGGCCACGCGGCATTCGTGCTGCGTCTTCCCGGGGTGCCGACCCCTGGAACCCCGCCCGCACAAGCACGTGGCCGAGCCCTCAGGAATATGCCTCCCGCGAAAACACAGGCAAACACAGGGTAGTTCGCCGCATCCCAAGCGTTAAGGGGCATTGTTCCGGATGGCGGGATTGTGGTCCGGGGGCAAGCACGGAGCGTCGTGTCGTGCTCCCGTTGTGTGGCAGTGCGCCCGTCCGTGCGCTCTTCTCCGGCCACCGGGGGAGCGCTTCCATGGATGGTGCGTGGGTCGGCCCGCTGTACTGGATCCAGTGGGCTGGGGGACACCGCCGCCTACATCCCCGCGGGCGGCGGACCGGTCCGGGAGGCGGAGCCCGTCTCCCGGACCGTGCGTTGCGCACAGCCTGTACGGAGCGTGTGCAAGGCTGTCTGTCCATCCCCGATTTGGCTGAATATCGCCCCCACGCTCTGAGGTCGAATATCGCTTCTACCATGGTACTTGAGGGCGCGTTGGGTGTTTTTGGGGAGCGAACCGGGGGCGCATTCACGTCGTAGCCCGGAGGTCAATTCTCCGCGATCGCCTTTCCATACGCGTGAGTCCGCCGCTGAGGGGGCATCTCCCCAGGGGCGCACCAGGGGGAGCACATACGGCCCCACCGCCCCTCCGGCGCGCTCGCTTCGTGGCAGCATGGTGACCGGTTCGTGCGGTGCACTGGTTGTCCACGGCCTGTGGAGGCGGCGATGCGGTGGTTGGTGGGATGGAGCAGCGTCACCGCTCGCGCGCCCGGATTCGGCTCGGCGGGCGCGACCGGCGGCGCGACCGGCGGTGACGGAGAGACGGTGCATCCGGTCGGGTCCCAACTCCTGTGGGGCGACCCCGATCCGCTCTGGGCGGTCGGCGACTGGCGCCCCGACGAGGTGCGTGTCGTCAAGGTCGACGACCAGAACCGCATCGCGGTGCTCGGCACCTGCGGCGCCTCCGACGAGGAGCTGCGCGTGGGCCTGGTCGCCGCGCGCGGCGGGGCACTTCGGCATCTGACGGCCTGGTCCGGCAGTTACACGGCCGTCGTCCAGGTGGGCCGCCGGGTCATGGTCTGCGGCGATCTCGCGGGCGTGCGGCCGGTGTTCCACACCCCGTGGGCGGGCGGCACGGCCTACGCGACGGCCGCCCTGCCGCTGGCCGACCTCATCGAGGCCAACCTCGACTTCGGGTACCTGGCGGCCCTGCTCGCGGCCCCCGACGTACCGGCCGCCCTCCAGGACTCGACCCCGTACGAAGGCGTGCGGCGCATTCCGCCGGGGCACGCGCTGATCCTGCGCGCCGGGGCGCGGGAGATCGCCGGGTACGAGCCGGTGGCCTCCCTCGCCGTCGCGGCCCCCACCGCCGACGCCGACAGCGCGGTGGACGGCGTCCGGGACGCCCTGGTGGAGGCCGTCCGCGCACGGCTCGCCGCCCCCAGACACGTACCGGGAGCGGACATCGACCCGGGGCCCGTCCCCGGGATGGGGCCCGCCGAGCGGCGCGCCGCGCGCGGCATGCCCGTGCCCGGCATCGGAGCCGACCTCTCGGGAGGGCCCGCCTCCGGCACGCTCGCCCTCCTCGCCGCCGGTCTGCCCGGCGCCCCCGGCACCGTCCTCGGACACGGCACGGGCGCCGGCGAGCGTCTCCTCGCCGTCACCTTCAACGACCTGGCGGTGAAGGGGCGGGAGGCCGAGCTGGAACGGGCCGGGACGCTCGCCGCCAATCCGCGACTGCACCACGTGGTGGTGACCGGGGGCGAAGAGGTGCTCCCCTACGCCGAGTTGGAGGGCCCGCTCACCGATGAGCCGGGCCCGTCCCTGGTGACCGCCGCCCGCCACCGCGCCCGCCTGGCCGCGGGCAGCGCCGACCACTTCACGGGGTACGGCGCCCGACAGGTCCTGGACGCGCACCCGGCCCGCCTCGCGGACCTGCTCATGGACCGCAAACGACGCCACCTGGTGCGTCCGGTCGCGGCACTGGCGAAGGCCGACGGCTCCGTCCTGGTCCCCGCGCGCGTGTACGGCGCGGCACGCAAACTGTCCCGTACGCCGTACCTGGCCGGCGTCGAGGGCCTGGCCGACCGGCTGCTGCACAAGCGGTTCGAGGAGCCGGCGGGTGCAGTGGGGGCGTCCCTCGCCGCGCTCACCTGGGCGAGACCGGGCCCCGCCGCGCGTTGGCTGACCGGTGAGGCCCTAGCTGAAGTATCGGTTCGCCTGACGGGTGCGACGACCCGCGCGAGCGTCGGCCCCGGTCAGCGGCCGGGCGATTTCCGGGCCCGCTCCGCGCTGACCCGGCACGCCGCGGACCTCCGCATCCTGGAGCAGGCCGCGGAGGTCCGCTTCCAGCGGCTGCACGCCCCCTTCCTCGACAACCAGGTCGTACGCGCCTGCCATGCCCTGCCCGAGTCGCTGCGCGTCCGGCCCGGCGCACGGGCCGCGATCCTCCGTACGGTCCTGGAGGGCGCCGGGGTGGCCGACCTCCCGCCCGGCTGGGGCGCCCCCTCCCACGCGTCCTCGACCGCCGCGGCCCGCACCGGGCTCCGCGTCGCCGTGGACGAACTGGTGGCCCTCTTCGACACGCCTCTCCTCGCCCAGGCAGGCCTGGTCGAGGCCCGCGTCGTCCGCAAGGCCCTGAGGGCGGCGGCCGACGGCGAGCCCCTCCCCCTGGAGGGCCTCGCGGACCTGGTCTCCCTGGAACTGTGGCTCCGCCGCCTCCTGGAACGCCGGGGAACCTGCTGGACAGGCACTCCCGCCCGCCAACGCGCCGTCCCGGAGGGGATCAGGCCGCAGCGGGGGGCGTTGGCGGGCGGGAG
>NZ_LIPP01000077.1 GCF_001418335.1 Streptomyces aurantiacus
GCGAGGAGCTCCTCGCCGGGCTCTCCGGCCGGGTCATCGAGATCGGCGCGGGCAACGGGCTGAACTTCGCCCACTATCCGAGCACGGTCTCGGAGGTCGTCGCGATCGAACCCGAGCGCCGGTTGCGGCAGCTGGCCGTGACCGCGGCGCTGCGTTCCGACGTACCGGTCGACGTGGTGCCGGGGGTCGCGGAGGCCCTGCCGGTCAAGAGCGAGGCGTTCGACGGGGCCGTCGTGTCCCTGGTGCTGTGCAGCGTACGAGACCTGCCGCGGGCCCTCGCCGAGATCCGTCGCGTCCTGCGACCCGGCGGTGAGCTGCGCTTCTTCGAGCACGGCAGGGGCGGCGGCCGGGCGATGGCGGCGGTCCAGCGCGTCCTCGACCGCACGGTGTGGCCACCGTTGTTCGGCGGCTGTCACGTGGGCCGGGACCCGGTCGGCGCGATCCGGGACGCGGGGTACGAACTGGGCCCGTACCGCCGGCTGCTGGTCCCCGACAAGGGGCCGCGGACGCCGAGTTCGTACTGCGTGCTGGGCACCGCTCGCCGCCCGTCCACCTCCTGAGGCCGCGTCCACACTCTGCAGCCGCACCGGAAGCCGTACTCCCGCTCAGCCCCTCACAGGCTCCACTGGCGCAGTTCGCGGGCGATGTCCTGCACCGTCGCCTCGCCCGTCTTGACCAGTCTGGCCAGGTCGCGGACCTGCTCGGGCGAGGTGACGATCTTCAGGCCGCTGGCGACGAGGTAGGCGTACGCGACGGCCATGGCGAACATCGCGTTCGAGCGTTCCAGCGCCGGGACGTGCAACAGGAGCTGGAGCAGCGCGGCGGCGCGGATCTGCGGCGTGTCGTAGACGGGAACCCCGAAGATCTCGGCGTCGTGCCGGCCGACGGCGGCGACGAGTGCTCCCCAGTCGGTGACCTGGGGATCTCCCGGTGTCTTCTGCTCGGCGACCATGAGGAGCCAGGCGAGGTCGACCCTGATGCCCAGTGGTTCGTTCGGTTCGTTCGGTTCGGTGGGTTCGGTCGGTTCGTTCAAGGGCTCAGCGACGGCCTTCCCGGTCCGTGCCGAACTCCTCGGCGAACACGGACTCGTACTGCTTCATGAAGTCGGCGGCGGCCTCGACGAAGGTGTGGCCGGATTCTCCGGTGTCCTGTCTGACCAGTTCCTCGATGTAGCGGTTGACGCTCATCCCGCGGGCCATGGCGCGTTCCCGCGCGGCCCGGGCGGTGCCCTCGTCCACGCGCACGTTCAGCTGGGTCTTGGCCATACGACGAAGCTAGCGCCGAAACGCTAGCTACGGCAAGCGGGTGGAGACCACCCGGTACTTCGGGGGGATACCGAGTGTGCCCCGGGTCACACTAGGCTCGCCCGCGGACACCGGAGTCCGACCTAGGAGGCGGCCTTGTCCACAGCAGCTGCGGAGCACGCCCTCGGGCGCACGGACGCCGAGGAGACGGCGGCCCGCGCCCGAGGTCTGACGAAGGCGTACGGGTCGGGTGAGACGACCGTGCTCGCCCTCGACTCGGTCGACGTGGACATCGCGCGGGGCCGCTTCACCGCGGTCATGGGCCCCTCGGGTTCCGGGAAGTCCACCTTGATGCACTGCCTGGCGGGTCTTGACACCGTTTCGGCCGGACAGGTGTGGCTGGGAGACACCGAGATAACCGGGTTGAAGGAGCGCGAGCTGACCCAGTTGCGCCGGGACCGGATCGGCTTCATGTTCCAGTCGTTCAACCTGATCCCGACCCTGAACGCGGTGGAGAACATCACGTTGCCCATGGACATCGCGGGCAAGAAGCCCGACGAGAAGTGGCTGAACCAGGTCATCGACCAGCTCGGCCTGCGCGACCGCCTCAAGCACCGGCCCGCGCAGCTCTCCGGCGGGCAGCAACAACGGGTGGCCTGCGCGCGGGCGCTCGCCTCGCGCCCCGAGCTGATCTTCGCGGACGAGCCGACGGGCAACCTCGACTCGCGCGCGGGCCTGGAGGTCCTCGGCTTCCTGCGGGACGCCGTGGACGCGCTGGGGCAGACCGTGGTCATGGTCACGCACGATCCGGGCGCGGCGGCCCACGCCGACCTGGTCCTCTTCCTCGGGGACGGGCGGATCGTGGACCAGATGGCCCGGCCCACGGCCGAGGCGGTGCTGGAGCGCATGAAGAGGTTCGACTCGATCCGCGGGACGTTCGAGGAAGACCCCGACCCCAATCCAGGCCCCAATCCCAATCCCGGCCCCGGCCCCGACCCCGACCCCGACCAGAAGAACGCTCTCGACCAGGGCATCGCCCCCGACAGGGACTGAGGCAGGCCGTCGTGCTGAAGGCGACACTCCGGAGTTTCCTCGCTCACAAGGGCCGGCTGCTGCTCTCGGCGCTGGCCGTCGTCCTGTCCGTGGCGTTCGTCGCGGGCAGCCTGATCTTCTCGGACACCGTCAGCCGTACGTTCGACCGGCTCTTCGCGTCCACGTCGGCCGACGTGACCGTGAGCCCGAAGGAGGATCTGGAGTCGCAGGTCCCCTCCGGGGCCGTCGAGACGGTGCCCACAAGTCTCGTGGACCGCATCGCGAAGGTCGACGGGGTCGCCCGCGCCCGCTCGGACGTGGCCGTCGAGAACGTCACCGTCGTCGACCGCGGCAACAAGTCGGTGGGCCCGACCACGGGCGCGCCCACCATCGCCGCCGACTGGTACATCACGGACCGCAGCCCCGTGCGGCTGACCTCGGGGCACGCCCCGCGCGGGCCCGGCGAGGCGCTCCTCGACGCGGACACGGCCGACAAGAAGCACGTACGCATCGGCGACCCGCTGACCGTGATCGCGCAGCCCGGGTCGTTCAAGGTGGAGGTCGTCGGCATCGCGACCTTCAGGACCACCAACCCGGGCGCCGCACTCGTCTTCCTCGACCCGGCCGTCGCGGCGGACAAGCTCCTCGGCAGGCCCGGGGTCGCCACCAGCATCCAGGTGGACGCGGCGCGGGGGCTGACCGACGCCCAGCTGAAGCGGCGCATCGCCGCGGAGGTCGGCTCCGGGACCTACGAGTTGGAGACCGCGGCCGAGCAGGCCGAGACGGCCGCGTCCCAACTCGGCGGATTCCTCGACGTGATCAAGTACGTGATGCTCGGCTTCGCCGGCATCGCGGTACTGGTCGGGGTCTTCCTGATCGTCAACACCTTCTCCATGCTGATCGCCCAGCGCACCCGCGAACTGGGCCTGTTGCGCGCGCTCGGCGCCGACCGGCGGCAGGTGCGCCGGTCCGTGCTCACGGAGGCGACGCTGCTGGGCCTGGTGGGTTCGACGCTCGGACTGGCCGCGGGCATCGGGCTGGCGTTCGGCCTGATCAAGCTCATGAGTGTGTTCGGCATGAACCTGAAGACCACCGAGATGGTCATCGGGTGGGGGACGCCTGTCGCGGCGTACGTGGTCGGGGTGGGCGTGACCTTCGTCGCGGCGTACCTGCCGGCCCGCCGGGCCGCCGGGGTGTCGCCGATGGCCGCGCTGGCCGACGCCGAGATCGCCGGTGTGGGGCGCCCGTTGCGCGTACGGGCCGTCGTGGGCTCGGTCGTCGGCGCGCTCGGCGCCGCCGCGCTGGTCGGCTGCGTGACGGCGACCAGGACCTCGTCCGCCGCCTCTCTCCTGGGCCTCGGTGTCGTCCTCACCCTCATCGCGACGGTGATCGCGGGGCCGTTGCTCGTCCGTCCGGTGATCCGGGTCCTCGGCGGGTTCTTCCCCGCCCTGTTCGGCTCGGTCGGCCGGATGAGCCAGCGCAACGCCCTGCGCAACCCGCGCCGCACGGGCGCCACCGCGGCCGCCCTGATGGTGGGCCTCGCCCTGGTCGGCGGCATGTCCGTGGCGAGCGCCTCCATGACCAAGTCGTTCGACGAGCAGATCGACAAGACGCTGGGCGCCGACTTCGTGGTGCAGAACGCCAACTTCATGCCGTTCCCGCAGGAGATCACCGAGAAGGTGGCGGCCACGGACGGCGCGGGACTCGTCGTACGGCAGCGGTTCGCGCCGGTCGCCGTCCGACTGCCGGACGGCGAACGCGTCGAGACGACCGCGTCCGGCTACGACCCGGAACTCGACGACGTGGCCCGCATCACCTACGTCGAGGGCAACACGGCCGCCGCGCTCGCGGCCGGCAACCTCGCCATGGACGCCGGCTTCGCCGAGGACCACGACGTGCGGCTCGGCAGCACGATCCCCGTCGAGTTCCCCGCCGGGCGCAGGACCGAGCTGAAGGTCGCGGCCCTGACCGACCAGGACGCCGCGGAGGGCTTCGGAACACAAGGAGGGCTGTTCTTCGGATTCACGACCGTCGAGAAGTACGTACCCGGCGGCCAGGACTCCGCGCTGTACGTGAACGCCTCTTCGGGCGCCTCGGACGACACCCTGCGCTCCCACCTCGACAAGACCCTCGACCCGTACCCGCAGGTGCAGGTGCGCGACCTGGCCGACTACAAGAAACTGATTCACGATCAGATCGCCGTGCTGCTCTACCTGGTGTACGCACTGCTGGGGCTCGCGATCGTCATCGCGGTGCTCGGCGTGGTCAACACCCTTGCCCTGTCTGTCGTGGAGCGCATCCGCGAGATCGGGCTGCTGCGCGCGATCGGGCTCGCCCGGCGGCAGTTGCGGCGGATGATCAGGCTGGAGTCGGTGGTGATCGCCGTGTTCGGCGCGGTCCTCGGACTGGCGCTCGGGCTCGTGTGGGGCGTGTGCGTGCAGCAGGTCCTCGCACTGCAGGGGATGACCGCGTTCGCGATCCCCTGGAGCACTCTCGTCGCGGTCGTCGTGGGCTCGGCCGTCGTGGGCATCGTGGCGGCACTGCTGCCGGCGCTGCGCGCGTCGCGCATGAACGTACTCGCCGCCATCGCGCACGAGTGACCGGTCCGAGGACGAGTGACCGGTCCACGGACGAGTGATCAGTCCACAGACAAGGAGAGTTCATGTCGCGCCGCTTCCGCTTCGGTGTCAGCCTGATCACCCCCGCTCCCGCCGAAGCATGGCGTGCCAAGTGCCGCCGGGCCGAGGAGCTCGGCTACGACGTGATCCTGGTCCCGGACCACCTCGGCATGCCCGCCCCCTTCCCGTCGCTGGTCGCGGCCGCGGAGGCGACCCGGCGACCGCGTCTGGGCACGTTCGTGCTCAACGCCGGGTTCTGGAATCCGGCGCTGCTGGCCCGCGAGGTCGCCACCACGGACGCGCTCACCGGCGGGCGCCTCGAACTGGGGCTCGGCACCGGCTACGTAGCGGCGGAGCACGACACGGCCGGGCTGCCGTGGGGTTCGCCGGGCGAGCGCGTGGACCATCTGCGGCGTACGGTCGAGGAGTTGGACCGGCTGCTCGGCTCACCCGATCACCAGCCGCGGGCGGAACAGAGGCGGGTGCCGCTGCTCATCGGCGGCAACGGCGACCGGATGCTGCGGCTGACCGCCGCGTACGCCGACATCGCTGCCTTCACCGCCGCGCGCACGGTACCGGGCAGCAGGACCGGGACACTGGAACCGCTCACCGTCGAGGAGATCGACGAGCGGGTCGCGGCCTATCTGCGCCTCGCCGCCGACCGCCCCGCGCCCGCCGAACTGAACCTGTTGGTCCAGATGGTCGCCGTCACGGACGACCCGGGGGCCGCCGTCCAGCCCCTGCTCTCCCGCCTCCCGCGTCTCACCGAGGAGCAGGTCCTGGAACTGCCGATCGTGCTGGTCGGACCGGTGGAGCGGATCAGGGAGAAGGTGCGCGCGGTCCGAGAACGGTACGGGTTCTCGTACCTGACGGTGCTGGAGCCGTACATGGAGGCCTTCGGGACGGTCATCGCGGGGCTCCGGGACGAGTGATTCCGTCCAGAGTGCGTCCGTCCAGAGTGCGTCCGTCCGGCGTGTGTCCGAATCGTGGAATTCGATGTCCATGACCGGCTCCCGTGATGGGATCGGGGCATGAGTGATCTTCGGATACGGGCCGCCGTGCCCGGCGACCTCGACGCCGTGCTCGCCTTCTGGAAGACCGCTGCCGAGGGCACCAGTATCAGCGACGACCGGGACGGCGTGGAGCGGCTGGTCGCCCGCGACCCCGAGGCGCTGATCCTCGCCGAGCGGGACGGGGAACTCGTGGGCACGGTCGTCGCCGGTTTCGACGGCTGGCGCTGTCATCTGTACCGGCTCGCGGTGGATCCGGCCCGGCGCCGCCAGGGCATAGGCTCGGCGCTCCTGACCGCGGCGGAGGAACGGTTCGTACGGCTCGGCGGGCGCCGCGGCGACGCGATGGTCCTGCGGCGCAACGAAAACGCGCACCATGCCTGGCGTGCCGCGGGGTACGCGCCGGAAGAGCACTGGCGGCGTTGGGTCAAGCCGCTGGCCGAGTGACAGCAGCGCAGCCGGGGCTTCACCGCTCCCCCGATCTCAAGGGACCCCATCTCCCAAGGGACCCATCGTCCCGCCAGGAAAGGTGTGAGCGTCCACCCATGGACGAGCCTTCCGACATCCGACGGCGCGGCGTCCCGCCGGGCGTCGCCCCGCCCGGCGTCGTCACGCGGCGTCGACACCGCGCGCTTCCCCCGCACCTGCCTGATCATGGGACGGAGGTGACCCGATGACAGAAGTGCTCCTCCTTGTCGTGGCCGTGCTGCTCTCGCTGGCCTGCGGCGCCTTCGTCGCGGCCGAGTTCTCGCTGACCACGGTCGAGCGCAGCCAGCTGGAACGGGCCGTCGAGCGCGGTGAGGTCGGCGCGGCGGGCGCCCTCAGGGCCGTACGGAATCTCACGTTCCAGCTCTCCGGCGCGCAGCTGGGCATCACCGTCACCAACCTGGTCGTCGGCATGCTCGCCGAGTCGTCCGTCGCCGAGCTGATCGCCGGGCCCCTCGAAGCGGCCGGGGTACCGGGCTCGGCGACCTCGTCGGTCGCACTGGTGATCGGTACGGCCCTGTCGACGGTCTTCCTGATGGTGGTCGGCGAGCTGGTGCCGAAGAACTGGGCGATCTCCTCACCCCTCGCCGTGGCCAAGCGGGTGGCGACGCCGCAGCGCTGGTTCAGCGCGGTGTTCCGGCCGTTCATCTCCCATCTCAACAACACCGCCAACCGTGTCGTACGCCGTTTCGGCATCGAGCCCGCCGAGGAACTGGCCTCCGCGCGCGGCCCGCAGGAACTGGTGGCCCTGGCCCGGCACTCCGCGAAGCTGGGCGCCCTGGAGGCGGACACCGCCGAACTGTTCGTGCGCACCCTGAACCTCGCCGACCTGACCGCGGAGAACGTCATGACGCCGCGTGTCCAGGTCGTCGCCCTCGCCGTCCAGGCGACCTGCGAGGACGTCGCGAACGCGACACGGGCGACCGGCCTCTCCCGCTTCCCCGTCCACCGCGGCAATCTCGACTCGGTCGTCGGGGTCGCACACATCAAGGACGTCATCGGCGTACCCGCCGACCGCCGGGCCCGCACCACCGTGTCGCAGGTGATGCGCGAGCCCCTGCTCGTACCGGAGACGCTGACGGTCGACCGGCTGCTGGACCGCCTGTCCGGTAAGCGCACGATGGCCGTCGTCATCGACGAGTACGGCGGCACCGCCGGGGTCGCCACCCTGGAGGACATCGTCGAGGAGGTCGTCGGCGAGGTGCGCGACGAGCACGACCCGCATGAGACACCCGACCTGGCCCCGGCAGGGACGGACGACGAGGGCCGCACGCTGTACTCGGCCGACGGGTCCGTCCGTGTCGACCGGCTCGCCCGCGTCGGACTGCGGGTGCCCGACGGGCCGTACGAGACGCTCGCGGGCCTCCTGGCGACGGAGCTCGGGCGCATCCCCGTCGAGTCGGACACGGTCGAGGTCGCCGGGTGGCGGCTGGACGTGGTGGACGCGTCGGGACGGCGGGCCGCGCGGGTGCTGATGCACGCGCCGGGCACCGGGGACACCCGTGCCGAAGAGGCCGGACCCGGATCCAGGGAAGCCGGATCCGAAGGAGGGCGGGGGCGATGACCGCCGTACAACTGCTGATCGGTCTGGCGACCCTGGTCGTGAACGCCTTCTTCGTGGCGGCCGAGTTCTCGCTGATCTCCGTGCGCCGCAGCCAGATCGAGCAGTCCATGGAAGGCGGGGAGGCGGCCGGGGACCGGCGGGCGCGCAGTGTGGTGTGGGGGCTGGAGCACGTGTCCGCGCTGATGGCGGCCGCGCAGCTCGGCATCACGCTGTGCACGCTGGTCCTGGGTGTGGTCGCCGAACCCGCGATCGCGCACCTGCTGGAGCCGGCCTTCCACGCGGTGGGTCTTTCGACCGGCACGGGGCACGCGATCTCGTTCGTGATCGCGCTCGCCCTGGCCACGTATCTGCACATGCTGCTCGGCGAGATGGTGCCGAAGAACATCGCCCTCGCCGAACCGGTACGGACCGCGCTGCTGCTGGGTCCGCCGCTGGTCGCCCTGTCGCGGGCGCTGCGGCCGGTGATCTTCACGGTCAACGCGTTCGCCAACGGGCTGCTGAAGCTGCTGCGCGTCGAGGTGCGCGACGAGGTGTCGGCGACCTTCTCCGACACGGAGCTGGCCCGCCTGGTGAAGGACTCCAGGGAGGCGGGGCTCATCGACAACCGAGCCCAGGAGCGTCTGCACGACGCCCTGGAACTGGGCCGGCGTCCCGTGCAGGACGTGGTGCTGCCCCGGGAAAACGTCGTCTACGCGCGCGTGGGCGTCACGCCCGAGCAGCTGGAGGCGCTGTCCGCCGAGTCCGGCTTCTCACGCTTCCCCGTCGTGGACGACGGACTGCGCATCGTCGGCTACCTCCACGTCAAGGACGCCCTGGACGCGATGCCGCGCGACCTGCCGTTCCAGGTCCGGGCCATGCGGTCCATCGCCCGCGTCCGGGAGAGCACGCCGCTCGACGACGTACTGACCGCGATGCGGCGCAGCCGTACGCACCTGGCGGCCGTGCTCGGCGCGGACGGACGGCTGGCCGGGATGGTGACGATGGAGGACGTGCTGAGGGAGTTGTTCGGCCGGCCGGTGTGACGGTCGCCGGGGCACCGGGGCACCGGCCGTGGTGACGTCCGTGGGGTCACCCGAGCTGCAGACCGGTTGGTATGTGTACGCGCTATTATTTCTTCCGCCATGCAGACGAATACCACCTACACCAGCCTTGTCGCGGTCGGCGACTCCTTCACCGAGGGCATGTCGGACCGCCTTCCCGATGGTTCGTACCGAGGCTGGGCGGATCTCCTCGCGGCCCGGATGGCCGCCCGGACGCCCGGCTTCCGCTACGCCAACCTCGCGGTGCGCGGCAAGCTCATCGGACAGATCGTCGCCGAGCAGGTGGACGTCGCGGTGGCGATGCAGCCCGATGTGATCACGCTGGTCGGCGGCCTCAACGACACACTGCGGCCCAAGTGCGACATGGTGCGCGTCCGGAGCCTCCTGGAAGAGGCCGTGGAGCGCCTGGCGCCGGCCTGCAAGCAGCTCGTCCTCATGCGCAGCCCCGGCCGGCAGGGTCCGGTCCTGGAACGGTTCCGCCCCCGCATGGAGGAACTGTTCACCTGCGTCGACGACCTCGCGTCCCGCCACGGCGCCCTCGTGGTCGACCTCTACGGAGCGCAGTCCCTGGGCGACCCCCGCATGTGGGACGTGGACCGGCTGCATCTGACGGGCGAGGGACACCGCCGGGTCGCCGAGGCGGTGTGGCAGGCGCTCGGGCACGCCGCGGAGGACACCGAGTGGCGCACTCCCATGGCGCCGTCCGCCCCACCCGGCTGGGCCGCCCGCCGGACCGCCGACGTGCGCTTCGCCCGCCAGTACCTACTGCCGTGGATCGGCCGCCGGCTGACCGGCCGCTCGTCGGGCGACGGCCGCCTGCCCAAACGCCCGGAACTGCTGCCGTACGAGGAGTACCGGGGGCCGGTGGAGTAGGCACTCTCGGCCGGTTCGGCGTCGCGGTCCGGCCCAGCGTTCCGGTCCGGCTCGGCGTTCCGGTCCGGCTCGGCGTCGCGGCTCGGTCGCTCCGCGGCGAGTGGCGTACGCGGCTAGCGTGCACCGCGTGTGCGTCGCATGATCGGGCTCGCCGGCCCCGCAGCGCGAACGGAGACTCCCGTGGCCACCACCGTGATCAACCTCAAGGGACACATCCACGACTTCGGCGCCCACTTGGAGCGGGCCCCGGCGGACCTGGTCTACGTCGGCCGGCGCTGGACGATGGGGCACTGGGACCTCCCCCAGCACCCGCTCTACAACCCGTTCGCCCCCGACACCGCGACCAAGAAGCGCGACGGGACCCGTGCCGAGGTGATGGCCCAGTACCGGGCGTACCTGCTCGGGCGCCCGGAGCTCCTCGCCCTGGTACCCGAACTGCGCGGCCGGACGCTGGCCTGCTGGTGCGCGCCGGAGCTGTGCCACGGCGACATCCTGGCGGAACTGGCCGACGCCGGGCCGGGGCCGTCCTAGACGGCAGCGCAGGCAACCGCAGGCACCGCAGGCCTGGCAGGTCCTCGTAGGTTCCGACGAACGGGGCCGTGGCGGTGGCCTGCGGGAACCGCCAGTAGAATCCGTGCCGGATTCTACTGTTCTGCATGTCTTTGCTGGTCAGACGCCATTGTCGCCGCATACTGAGAGATCATTTCTCACACAGGGGATCTTCGATCCCCCCCGTGGAAGCTGCCCCAGGAGACCGCCTCGCGAGCCTGGACGGCACGGAACTTCTTCAGGGCCTCCAGCACGGGCCTGGGCAGCGGGAACGGCCTACCCGGGCCCCCGCCCGGACCTGCGGGCACGCAGAGAACGGCCCCTTGGACAGTCCACCCGGGGGCGTTCGCGTGCTTGAGTTACTTCGCATACCCCTTGGGACGGTCGAGCAGCAGGACGTGAACGACCGCCGTGAGCATGAGGGCCCATACACAGACCGCGAACAGGACATTCACATCAGGCTGGACCACGGCGAAGCCGAAGACGATCGCACTGCCGAGGGTGTAGACGCCGGGCACCCGCGGGGGCACCACCCCTCGCTTCCAGGCGAAGACGAACGGCAGGAAGGCGAGGACGGACATGCTGACGAGTGGCAGCGCGGCCCATGCCCAGCGCTGCCAAGGCGCGTTGAACATTCGCAGGCGCGGCGTGTAGGTCATGTGGTTGTTCGTCACGGGATCCATGGATGCGGGCATGAGGTCGGGGTGGATCCCTGACGTCCTGATCATCTTGAGTTTCCGGATTCTCAGGACGGACGAGGAACATGGCGAACAAGCCCTTGTGGCGGCGTACTCGCGTATGTGTCACGTGTACGCCGACAACAGCTGACCGCGCCCCAGGCCGACGACCTCTACGAACTCGTCAGCGAGCGACAGGGCCGATCCCTGATCATCACCAGCAACCGGGCGCCCAGCGACTGAAATTGCCTCTTCCCCAACCCCGTCGTCGCCGAGTCGCTGCTGGACCGGCTGATCAACGCCAGCCACCAGGTCATCATGAACGGCCCCAGCTACCGGCCAAACAGGCGACCGAAGAATCCCACCGACAAACCCGGCACACCCTCGAAAGGCTGATCAGATCACCGGCGGCCCCGCCTCGATCCGGCGCATTACCGGGGGCAGGCGGCCCTGATCGGGGCCCGTCTGGACCTGCCGCTCGTCCCACCAAGTGGCGCCGGCGTCACGCAGCGGGCCGATCACGTCCTTGGCCTTCACGGCATCCGAGGGCGTGGCACCGCCGAGCACGAGCTCGAAAGGCCGCTCGGCCCCGCCCATACGGTGCTTGCGCACATAACCGGCAAGATCCCGAACCTCTGCCACATCGGGCACATGCCCATGCCGGGCCGTTTCGAAGAGAGGCACCGCCTCGTCCCACCGCGCTGCCCGCCGCATTGGCGGGCGACGCGGCCAGAACCCGCCGATCCACACCGGCGGACCAGGCCGCTGCACGGTTGCGGGCAGCAGCGTCACGTCCCGGACCTCGTAGTGCCGGCCATGGTGGTCCACCGGCTCGCCGGACCACCAGCACCTCAACAGCTCCAGCCCCTCGTCCAGCCGCTCGGCGAGGAGCTGTGGCTCAGCGGTGTCGCCGAAGTTGGGGATGTTGATGGAGAAGCGCATCCCAGCAGGATGCGCAACTGGCCGCGAAGGAGCAATCGTATTCTGATGCAGGCGGCTTCACGAGAGGACCCCGAAGACGCAGCACCATACGCACTCCACCGGGTTCCCCGACCCGAGGCCGGACCGACAGCAGAGCCGCCCCATCGGGCTCCGCATCCAAGCGAAGCCCGACTGCTGCCACGGGCACCGCCTGGGGAATTACGTGACCGTCGACACCAGGCCACGCCCCGGCCCGGCCTGAGCACGCAGTGGGCGTCACTCGACTACGTCGAAGCTCTGAGGGCTGTCGCAGAGTGACTTCCGGCTTCGATCTTGGTCAGTCGGGCTGTCTCGCGACGTCATCGAGTGGAACGGCGTTTCGGCGTTCGTGAGTGAGTTGTTTTCCGACAGCTCCCCGGGCCGCTCAGGGGTTGATCGGGTCCGGCGCATGCGTTCTCGGCCTTTTCGCGGGCCGAGAACGAGAGGTAACGCCGCCTCAGATGGTCGGGGTGTCGTCGACAATCGGCCTGTGAATCTCAATGACCGGCTTCCACCCCGCGGAGAACTCGATGAAGTCCGCACGGGTGGGGTAGGTGTCGATCGCGCGACGGTCACGCTTGGGGCTGTCGCTCCCCTTGCGCCCCCGGGAAGTCTGCTCCTCGAAGATGTCGACCTTCACGTCGGGAACCTCCGCGAGGCCCTGGCGCCAGATCTGCACGATGTCGGCGCCGAACGCCTGCCGGGCCGCAGCGTAGAGGGCCGTGAGGGCCCCCTTGTCCCCACCAGGGACGAAAAGTGCCAGGTCCAGCACGACACCGGCGGACTGGAGGACCTCGATGGTCACCGAGCCATTTTCTTCAGCCAAGTAGATTCCGGCTTCATCCGCGTCGTCAGGAAGGCAGGAAACCTCTTCCTGGAATACGGTTCTCGCCGTGATCGAGCCGCCCTCGAAAGCCTCACCGGACTTGGTCAGAAAAGCAGGGACATAGCAGCCGGGAACTTTGAGTTCTGCCGTGTCGGCGGAAACGAAGAGCCTGTCCTTCACGTCGAGCTTCGTCACCTCTTCCAGCGAGAGGCGGCGAGCGGCGATCTTCTCCGTGTTCACGATTTCCCTTTCAGGTTGCACTGTCCCTGCGAAACAAGGACGCTACCACGAAACCCTGAGGCCAATTGCCCAGTAATCTCTGGGTAAATCGCCTCCGGCGACCCGCACGGGAGGATACCGAAGCGAGTGTCACTCGGTCGGGAACACGCATCGCCAGGTAGTGTCCCTCGTCATGGCGTTGAAGATCAACTGGCAGTTGCGTTTCGGTACGTTGGGTACCGTAGAGGGACCATAGGAGAGTTTACGGTAGAAATCGCCCATATCCCATTCAGGGAGGTGGCGGTGAGGTAAGGGCAATCATTTGCCCTGCACCCCGAAGAGCGCAGCGGAAACCGGCCGGATGGTTCGACAACGCAACAACGGAGACCCCACCGGCGACACCTGGATGGAGCGCGAACCGGAAGTCGCGCACTACCGCGCCCTCTTTGGCCAGGGCTTCGGCGTAGTCGGCTGACGCCCGGTTGCTGATGTCTCGTCACGTTGGGCGGGATTCGTACACAGCAGGCATGGACGTCCGCGATCACGGAATTTCCTGCGCTCTGTGACCTTGTACTGCCCGTGCCTGCCGATGCATCATTTCTGTTCTCCCCTGCCTCTGAACCGCTCGGACCGCATCCGGAAGATACCGGATAGCAGTTGCAGGTTTTCCGCTTGAGCTCTTGTCTCAGGTCAACGAGATCCTCAGTAAGTCCCATCGTTGCAGTTCAAGAGCACTTCCGTTCTTCTGATCAACTCTTGGGGCAGACCACCTCGCCAAAGCACGAGGCTAGCGCCCCTCCATACGCACAGAACAGATGGAAGCCACCCGCTCTGCGGTATCGCACCGGAATACGACCGTGTCCGGTTCCTGGAACTCCGTCAGCCCACGCGGCCGCATTGTCTGGTGCGGGAGTATCGGACTGTGCCAACCAAAGGCTTCGACGTCCCGCACCGGGTACTCCGCCATGGCGTCACGTACCCGGCGCCGATGTGATCGACGACCCCTGGGCCAACGCCTCGACGGGGGACACCTGGGTCGACGCACACCTCTTGCCGGTTCCCGCCCCGTCGCTCGGCGTGATGTCGACGATGATGACAATCTCGCCGGATGGATTCCGGGGTGCCGTGGCCATCCGGCGCGCGTAGCTACGCGGCGCGGTTGCCTCGTGGCGGCCTTCTCGCGTTGCCCACGACACCCGTATCGTCCGAGCCGGGGCAGGAACGGGTTGACCGAGCACAGGAGCGCGCGGTGCCCTCCCTGCGCCGGCGCTACTGGCGATCCGCGCGAGGGACGTGGTCCACGTGGAAGGTCAGCCCGGCAACGGTGCCCGACTGGATGACAGGACCGTGCTGGACTCCTCCGCTGATGTGGTTGTCCACCGTGCGCCGGCTGTCTGCCGCGGACGCCGAGAGTTGCAGTAACGAGGGCAGCAGAGCGCGCAGGGCCTCGTCGCTGCCGTCGTCGGCTTCCGCGAGTCGGCGCAGACGGTCACCGTATCGTCGGCTGATCTCGCGGGCGGTCCGTTCACGTTCCGTGACATCGGCGGCGAGGAGCCGGGTCCTCGCCTCCTGCAGGTCGTCGAACGTGTCGGGGGCCGCGTCTGTGCGGGTCAGGTACTGACCGACGAGTTCCCGGGCGTGTGTCCAGGAGTCGGTGACCATGAGGGAGACCAGTGTGGTGGCGCCCGACGCCGCGAGTACGGCCAGTTCGCTGTCCATGTGTCTTCTCCTAGGCGAGGGGGGAGCCCGGGGCGGGCGCCTCGTCGTCGTCCGGAGCAAGGGACGCCGGCGGATCGAAGCGGTGCTGGATCTCCTCGGCGGTCTCGTGGCGGTTCTGCTCCTTGATGAGGCCCGCGATCTGTGCGGCGAGCATCGGGCGGCGTACGTCCCCCTCGGTGAAACCGATGCTGTCGAGGAAGTCGGAGAGATGCGTCGTGGCCGTCTCCCGTCCCTGTGGCGCTGGGGGAGGCGCCTCCCCGGGAAAGTCCGACGCCGTCGGCTCGCCGGCCTGCTGAGAGATCAGATCCTGAAGCCGCTCGGGAACGTCGGTGTCATTGGCCGCCGAGGTGAGCTGAGCGAGCAGGGCCAGGTCGTTCACCGTACGTTCCACATGCTCGTCGTTCCTGGCGAGCCACCAGACCACGGCGCTGCCGGTGTCCTTCAGGACGTCCTCGCCCAAGTACCGGCGTCTGCTCTGCTCGTACTTGCGTTGGTGCGCCCAGACCTCTTCGTCCTTGCGTACGCCGGCGAGCTTGTCGAGGCGCTCCTGGTCCTGCTGTACCAGGACGAGCTGGATGTTCTCCGCCATCGCCTGGAGGTGCCCGGTGGGCTCGGGCAGCATCCGGCTGAGGGCGCCGGACAGTTCCTGCTCGACGAGTGAGGCCCGGTCCGGTTCTCGTTGCTCGGTGACGGCGCGGGCCCGCTTCAGGACCGCGTCGACTGCGAGGCCCGCCGGGTTGAGAACGGGGGCACTCGTGGGAGCGTCGACGAGGTACCAGCGCACCCTCGCGGAGAAGACGAAGTCGTAGTCGGCCCACTTGCTGGGCAGTACGACCTGGCTGACGCGGTGTTCCGTGCGTTCCATGGGGGCGGCCGTGAGCTGCTCCTCGAAAGCCACCGGTACTGTGCCGCGGCGCATCGCGGCGATCCGGAAGACGGCTGCGGGGACGACGAGCAGCAGCACTGCCAGCAGTGGCCAAGCCCATGCGGGCCACCGCTGCGTCAGACCGATGATGCTCAGCAGGAGACCGCTCAGAACGGTGAGGAAGACGGTTGTGGTTTTCCGTGCGGTGGTCATGGTCGAGTCCCCCTGGGTGAGGTCGTCGGCGGTGTGGCCGGAGCGATGCCTTGAGCCGCGCTGATCTTGTGGAGCAGCAGACCGGTGGTCTCCGCGGCCCGTGCCGCATCCCCCGGGCCGGTGCGCTCGGCGTCGCGGGCGCACGCGTACAGCAGAGCGAAGACCTCGCCCCGTTTCTCCGTGCACCGCTGTGCCGCGTTGACGAGGAGGTCCAGCAGGAGCCCGCCGTGCGGTCCGGTGTCGGCGGCCGCCCAGTGGAGCCAGCGTCGCGCTTCGGCCTGCCACTGCGGAGGCGGCAACTCGGCCAGTACCGCGTTCCAACAGGTTGTCAGGGAGCCCTGCGCGCCCTGTTCATCGATCAGCGTGTGCGAGGTGCCGGTGTGCTGCGTCAACAGTTCGGGGTCGCTGGTCTGGAGGAAGATCCCGAGGTTGGCGGGTGAGAAGTCGGAATGGGCGAGACGGTCGAGCAGCACGCGGTGCAGTCGGCGGCTGCGCGCCACCAGCTCGCACAGCGCCTGCCGGGCACGCGTCGTGCCGCGCTCACGCCGGGCCAGGTGGTAGAGCCTGACCAGGGCTTGATCGGGATGACTGGTCGCCAGGACGTCGGCACAGACGCGGACCAGCACCTGCGCGAGCTCCCCCTTCAGGCTCCGTTTGGCGCACCACTGGTAGGTCTGCTCACGGAAGTCCCTGGCGTGCACCGGGTCCGCCAGCCCGCAGGTGAGTGCATGAACGGCCGCCTCCAGGCGAGGGCGGCTCGTCCCACCGGTGCTCCAGCCTTCGATGAGGGCCCCCAGCCCGTCCGCACGTCCGGTCCGCAGATATTCACCGGCCACTCGTTCCACCAGGCCGTCGCGTACGACGGGGACGACGTGCGGGTCGTTCAGCTCCACCACACTCGCCGCCCAGGTGCCGAGGTGAGGGCGGAGATCGGGCATGTGGTCCCAGAAATGGGCACGAACGGCGGAGTCGAAGTCCAGCCTCTCGAACCGGACCTGTCCGTTGGGAGTGGCAGTGGCCGAGATCTCAAGCAGTCGCTCGGCGAGGTCCCGGTGCTGCAGCGGCGAGTCGCCCTCCGACGGAGGACCGAGGGCGCTCAGCAGTTGCTCGGCCGCGCGGTGAACGACATCGGCATGCGCCCCGTGCAGCATGGACACCGCGATCAGCAGGGCCCGTTGCGGCGCATCCCGTAGCTTGGTGACGAGCGCGGCGGCTTCCCGTCGGCCGTCGTTTCGCGCCCGCCAGGCCGCCTCGCACCACTGACCGAATCCGTCTCCGGGCTGACCGGCCTCGCGTGCTCGGCGCACCAGGTCGGCGAATTCCGCGATCTCCCGCATCGGCCTGTTCGCCGTCAGGAATCCGGCGACGGTGCCGTCCGGCCGGAGATATTGCTCAGGCGGCACACCGTGCAGGCGCAGATGCCGCCGGAGAACGCCGATTCCGAGTGGCCGTTCGAGCACCACGCGGCAGTACTGCAGGTCCGGGTCGAGAATGCCGCGGGGCGGCATGACCACGACCAGGTGAGCCCGCTGCTCGTGCACGGCCTTGCGCAGCGCCGGGAGGTCGGCCTGGGCCGCGACCCAGCGGCGGTCGTCCGCGGCGGACAGGTCCAACAGCAACTGATCACCGGTCCCGACCAGAGCGGGGTCCTGGAGGGACAGCTCCCCCTCCTCACCGGGCAGGAGCTCGTGGAAGACACCACTGTCCCGGTGATGTTCGTGCAGCAGTACGCGGGCCGCAGCCGACCGGCCGATGCCCGAGGCACCGTCCAGGATGACGGTGCCGGTGTCGGCGAGTACGGCACGAGCCTCGGCCATACGCGGCGGAGCGACCAGTACGTAGCGCAGTCGGCGGAGTTGGTCCTCGGCGATGCGGCGGAACGCCGGCTTGTCCGAGTCCTGCAGTTGCGTTCCGATGTAGACGTCGCCGGGGCCCGTGACCGTGACGCCCGAGTCCCGGACCCAGGTACTGGTGTGCTGGCTCACCGGTCCTTGTCCTCGTGACCGTCCCGTTCACCGAACCGGTGCTGGACGGCACCGTGGTGGTCGCCCTCGGAGTACGACATCCCGTCACCGCCCGAGACATGACGTGAATGCGAGTAGATGTTGCCGTTCCCGGTGTGGACAGGACCGTGGGCGCCCTTGACGACCGTGCCGACGTCACCGGTGAAGTCACGGCTCTGTACGGCTGTGCCGCTCACGGTTCCGATGGAATTGGTCACGCTGCCCGGCGCGGGCGTCCCCGCCTCGGTCCCGGACCGGTCGTCAAGGCCGGAAATCAGGTCGGCCATCAGGTCACCGATGCGCGCGACGCACACCTCGGTGTCACCGGAGTCGAACGCGATGGACTGGAGATCGGCGAGCCGGTGCAACGCGGTCGGCAGGTCAGCCTTGCTCAGCCGACTGGTTTTGCGTCCATCCAGAACAGGGACCACCGGGACCTCACATGTGAAAGCCTCCTCGATCTCCTTGCGCACCCAGTCCTTGGGGTCCTCCAGTCGGGTACGGAAATTCGTCCAGTCCGGTCCGATGACGGCCAGGAGTACGGAGCTGCGCCGTACCGCGGCCAGTAGCCGTTCGGGCCAGCTTTCACCGGGGACGATGGACTGTGACGCGTGGAACGCGTATCCCGGGCCGAAGCGGTGCGACAGCCCTTGACGCAGTAGGGCCGCGGTCTTCTCCCCGTCCCCGGTGCGGTAGTTGATGAAGATTTCGCTCATGACGGTGACTCCTCAAGAGGGGTGGTCGGGCGTGACAAGGTGCCGAGCCGCGGTGCCAGCCGGCGTACCGGTGGATGGTCCGGGTAGCGGCCCAGCACCCGGACGAGCCGTCGGAGATCGGTCGTGACGGTCGCCGAGCGCACCGCCGTCACGCCGTCGAGCAGTGGCTCCGTCAGCGCGCAGGCGTGGTCGATCTCGCCGGCGCAGGCATAGGCGAGCGCGCGGCGTACGCCGTACCGGACCTGTGTACGCACCGCGTCGGGGCCGACCAGAGTGAGCTGCCGGTCCAGTTCCTCGCCCGCCTCGCGCGGCCGCCCGAGATCGACGAGGCACCAGCCCGTGACCATGCCGACCGAATCGGGAAGATGCATAGAGCCGAGCACCGGGCCGTCGACGTCGTTCCGGTCGGCGAGCAGAGTACGAGCCCGGTCCAGGGCACGTAGACAGGCGCCGACATCACCGGCGAGGGCATGACCCTGCGCTTCGCGCTGTGCGGCGAGACCGCGGATCCGTGACGGCAGCACACCGCTCTGCGCCCGGCGGGCCAGCGCGATCGTCTGCTCGGCGTCCTCCCGGTACAGCGTGACCAACGCCCTGCGCACCAGCGCATAACCGGCCAGTACCTGATCACCGCCGGCGGCGGCCAGGTCGACCGCGCGCTGTGTCCACCACAGCGCCGCACGCTCGTCCCCGGTCTCCTGCACCAGCCAGCCCACGTATTCGGCGTACCGGGAACCGAGCGCCAGCAGGCGGCGCCTGGTGGAGCTGTCGCTCTGCGCCGACAGCTCCCGCAGCGTGTGTGTCTGCGCGATCAGAACGGGCAGGAGCAGGCCGGGTTCCACGGTCTGACCGAGTCTGCGGTAGTGCGTGAACAGGGAGCGTGAGGCTTCCAGCATGCCGGCGCCGACGGCCGGGGAAGCCGGACCCGAGCCGTCCGACCTCCAGGTCATCAGCGAGGCGACACCCGCATTCATTACCTCACGCCGGCCCACGGGCCCGAACGAGTTCGGGCCGTCCGGTGACAACTGCATCATCCAGTTCTCCTCCTCGACCCGGCCTGGCGCCGACACGGCAGGTGAGCCGACAGCGGTAGGGGTGCTCAGGGCGATCAGTGCCCCGTCGGCACCGAGTGCGGCGTCGCACAGCCGCGCGAGATCACGGCTGGGCGCCTTAATGCCCCGCTCGACCTTGCTGAGCTGCGCCTTGCTGTAGTGCACGAGACCGGACAGGTACGTCAGGCTCAGTCCGGCCTCCAGACGCCGCTTCCTCAGTTCCTCGCCGAACGGGGCGGACGGATGTGGCACGGGAACCTCCCAAACCCGGTCGTCCGGGCTGAGGCGGTGCTGCACGGAAGAGTGCGGCACCAACTCCCGGACGGACAAGGCGATCGAAGCTGTTTCCCGTTTCCTTCTCCGCCAGCGGGGTGCGGCAAGCTCGTGCGGGGCAGTCGGGTTCCCCAAGGGCCGGTGCTCGTGTTTCCGGCGGACGGCTGGGTCGCCTTCGTTTCAGTGGGTGCGAGTGGGCGCTCGGGCGCCTGATGCGAGCTGCGGTCCGTACGGCACCATGGATCCGCACGACGACCCGAAGGAGAGCAGAAGGTGGCCCTCGACGCGCCCCCGCCCACGCGGCCAGGCCCGCGGCACAGCCGACGAGCCGCTCCGCCATCAGGAACGTAGCCGCGTTTCCTGGAGCCGCTGAGCCGAACAAGCGACACCGAGGAAGGCGACGGTGTCTCCACGGTTTGCGGGCTGCTGAAGACGATCACCATCCGCATGCCACACACTGAGCGTCCTCTCCCGCTGGCCGGGCAGATACGGGTGCGGTGCGCATCATGTGCGGTGTGGGCGTTACAGGCGATATCTTGACGCTGAAATAGCGCTCGTTCTGGTGGGGTGTCAGGCGCCTTGTCGGGCAGGTCAGACCCTGTCGAGGTGGCGAGCATCGATGGGGCCCTGAGGGCTGTCGACGCTGAGCGCAGACCTGCTGAGTCCTGCTGGTCAGATGTCCCGGAAGAGACCAGTGAACGCGGTGACTTGCCGCGATGAGGGGCTGGTGGTCGCTGACCTGCGCGAATGGCCTTTCGGCTGTTTCACGCTCGTGTCGCTTGATGGGACCGGAAGTCCCCGAAAAGTCCCAGGGGGCTCCACGGCTGAGGGGTGTCTTTCGGCTCTATACGTCAGTACAGACTCGTCTACCGGTAGTTCGTTAAAAGATCATCTCATTTGGTCTCGGCGGTAGCCTGAGGGTGTGTTGATGGTTAAACGTCTGGTCCCGGACGGGTTGTGGCAGCTGTTCCAGCGGGTGGTGCCGGAGGTGCCGTCGCGTCCGCAGGGTGGTGGCCGACGCCGGTACGGCGACCGTGAGGTGCTGGCCGCGATCATCTTCGTGGCGACAACGGGCTGTACGTGGGCGCAGGTCCCGCCGATTTTCGGGCCGTCCGGTGCGACGGCCCATCGCCGGTTTGCGGAGTGGTCGAAGGCCCGGGTGTGGGCGAAGCTGCACCGGCTGGTGCTCGAAGAGCTTGGCTCGCGGGGCGACCTGGACTGGTCGCGGTGCGCGATCGATTCGGTGAACATGCGGGCCCTGAAAGGGGGGAGCTGACGGGTCCGAATCCTGTGGATCGGGGCAAGAAGAGGTCGAAGATCCACCTGATCACCGAGCGGACCGGACTGTCCCTCTCCGTCGGGGTCTCCGCTGCCAACCTGCACGACAGCCAGGCCCTGGAGCCGCTCGTGCGGGGCATACCACCCATCCGCTCCCGCCGCGGCCCGCGCCGGCGCAAGCCCGCCAAGCTCCACGGCGACAAGGGATACGACAAGGGATACGACTACGCCCATCTGTGGAAATGGCTCCGCGAACGTGGCATCCGGCACCGCATCGCCCGCAAGGGCATCGAGTCCTCCAAGCGGCTGGGCCGTCACCGTTGGGTGATCGAGCGGACCATGGCCTGGCTCGCCGGCTACCGTCGCCTGCACCGCCGCTACGAGCGCAAGGCGGAGCACTTCCTGGCCTTCACCAGCATCGCCTGCACCCTCATCTGCTACCGCCGACTCGCCAATTGAGATGACCTCTGAAAGCCGCGGCTTCGGGTCAGCAGGGAAGCCTCCATCTCTGGGAGAAGTGCCGGAGAGCCGGTTGGTCATCTTCGCCGAGCGTTCCTAGGCTGACTTGGCGTCAAGCGGATCGTGCAACGTGCTGGGTGACTGGAGTGCGCCGGGGCATTCATGTGTCTTGTGCTGTTGGGGGT
>NZ_LIPP01000078.1 GCF_001418335.1 Streptomyces aurantiacus
ACGGGTAGGGGCGGCGGGGGCGAAAAAACGGGGGCTACTTCACCTCGTACGGCTGGCCGTAGACCTTCCACTTCAGTGGGGTGTGCAGGTCCAGATTCCCGTCGTAGAGGAATCTCCGCTGGGCGGTGTCCACGCGGGACGTGTCCCCCCGCCCCTCGGCCTTCATCGTCTTGCGGCGCATGTCCAGGAAGATGTCGAGGTAGGCCTTCTCCTTGCCGCCCTCCGCAGGAGTGTCCGCCTCTTCCAGGGCACGTTTGCGGATGCCGTAGAAGCCGGGATCGGTGCCGGGCCCGTGCATGACCATCGCGTCGTAGTAGATGAACTGGCCGAGCGCGCCGAGGCCGTCGCGCTTCGCGAGGCGGACCGCCGGGTCGAAGTAGACGCGGTCACGTTCGGCGTCCTGGACCTTGCGGAAGGCAGCCTCCCGCGCCTCCGCCTTCCACGCCGCGACGAATCCGGAGCCCAGCCCCTCGTGCGACTCGGAGCCGTCGACCTCCCGGAGCGCGGGAAGGTAGCGGGCCAGGCCGTTGTCCGGGTGGGACTTCGTGTAGCGCTCGACCAGGACGAGCAGATCGTGCGTACCGGTGGTGAAGCCGATGATGCCCGCCGTGTACCCGCGGCCGTCGTCGATGTCCTCGACGTAGTCGTACTGCTCGCGCCAGTCGAGGCTGGAGTTCTCGGCACTGGACACGATCCGCTGGGCCAGTTCCTTCTTCTCCGGCGCGTCCAGACCGGCCGCACGGGCCTCGGAAGCCGCGGCCCCGCCCTTCGCACGCGAACCGTCTCCGCCCTCACCGGGCACGGCGAAGCACGCCGCCACCGCGAGGAGAGGGACGGTGACGAACAGCAGACGGCCAGCGCGTTTCATACGCAAAGAGTACGATCGCCGCAGGGTGCCGTGCCGCATCGGGTGGGCCTGCTGTGAGCTTCCGGGGGAGGGTTTGTGAGCGCGGACGAACTGGCGCTGCTGCGGGCGGAGTTGGGCAGTCCACTGCCGGAGGGCTGCGGTGCGCTGGACGGCCCGGGGGCCCTGTTGCTCGCCCAGGCGCTGCGCCGGGCACGGGAGCGCCGCGCGTCCGCGCTGAACGAGGCCGTCGAGGACGCCCTCACCCTCGTACCGGCCCTCACCAGGGAACCTGTCCGCCGGATGCTCTTCCGCCAGGCGTAGTCCGCATGGACACGTTGCGCGGCAGAGCCGAGACCCTGAAACTCGCCCGACTGCTGGACGTCGAGCCGCACCGGCTGACGTTCCTCGAAGAGCTGCCCGCCGACGACGTACGCCTCTTCCGTGAGCGGGTCGTCGCCGCGCTCTTCGACGAGGACCGCGGCAGGCTCGACCGCATCGCCGCCATGACGAAACTCCTGCCCGCCACGGTCGCCGCCGGCATCGCGCAGAAGGCACTGGGCCCCCGTCTGGCCGCCGCGCTCGCCGGGCGCCTCGAACCGGCCCGCGCGGCCGACATCATCGACAGACTCCCCGTCGACTTCACGGCCCGCTGCTGCCATCACGTCGACCCGCGCCGGATCGCCGGGATCATGGGCAGGCTGGACGACGACACCGTCGTACGCATCGCCCTCGTCCTCGCCGAGCGCGGCGACCACCTCACCATGGGCCGATTCGTCGGCCACCTGCGGGAATCCGCGCTCAGAAGCGTCCTGCCGCGGCTCGGGGAAACGACTCTGCTGCGTACGGGCTTCGTCATCGACCATCCCGAACGGCTCGGACTCATCCTCGGGCTGCTGGACGACGAACAGCTCTCCTCGGTCATCGCGGCCGCCGACGACCACGGCCTGTGGCCCGAGGCCATGGCCGTCGCGGGCATGGCGGCCGACGACCAGCGGACCCGCCTCGCCTCGCTGACCGCCGCCCAGCCCGAGGCCCGGCTCGACTCCCTGATCCGCGTCACCGCCGAGCAGGACCTGTGGGAGTCGCTGCTGCCGATCGTGTCCGCGCTGAGCGAGGACGAGCTGCGGGCCGTCGCCGCGCTGCCCGCGCTGCGGGACCCCGCCGTGCTCGACGGGCTCGTCCGAGGGGTGGTGGCGACCGGCCTCTGGGCGGATTTCCTGCCCATGGTGGGGGTGCTGCCGCCGACCGCCCGGCGGGTCGTGGCCACGGCCGCGGGGGCGCTCGACGACGAGGGCCTCGACGGGTTGGCCCGTGGCGTCGAGAAGGAGGGGCTCTGGGACCTGGTCGTCCCGCTCATCGAGCTGATGGACGCGACGGCGAGGCGACGCGTCTACGCACTGCCGGCGTTCCGGGAACGGGCGACCGGTTAGATCGCTGCACCCCTGAAAAGTGGGTTGCTTGAGGCCTGTCCACGACGTGCGGGCCGGTGGGGGCTGGTCGCGCAGTTCCCCGCGCCCCTAAAAACGCCGGTCGCTCCCCCCAAGAAAAGACGACCGACCCCCACCGGGCCGCAGTCGGCCTCCGGCCGGAGGGGGCGTGTCGGGATGTCCGGGCGCCGCGGCAAGATGCCTCGACCCGACTTTGCGAGAGCGGCGTCCGGATGTCCCGGCATGTCCCCGCCCCACCACACACCCAGGGGCGCGAGGAACGGCGCGACAAGCCCCCACCGGCGGTCGGCCGAACGAGTGTTTCGCACGATCGGGGTACTCGACCCGCGGCCCAGCGGCAAGACATGGACAGAGCCGCGAGGCACATACGTGCGGAAGGAGACAGTCCGTGGGCGGGGAGTCTGCCAAGGGACCCATGGGTCACGGCCCGGACCACCGAGCCCGCCACCCCGCGGAGCGCTTCGCGGACGCCGCCGACGCAAGGCTGCCCCTCCACGACGGCGGAGGAAAACTCCTCCGCAAGGCCTTCCCCGACCACTGGTCGTTCCTCCTGGGCGAGCTGGCGCTCTACAGCCTGATCGTCCTGATGCTCACCGGCGTGTGGCTGACCCTCTTCTTCACGCCCGAGATGCGTGAAGTCACGTACGACGGAAGCCACGTCCCGCTGAGAGGCGTCCGGATGTCGGCCGCCTTCGACTCGACCCTGCGGATCAGCTTCGATGTGCGAGGCGGCCTCCTCATCCGCCAGATGCACCACTGGGCGGCGATCGTCTTCCTCGCCGCGATCGGCCTGCACCTGCTCCGGATCTTCTTCACCGGCGCCTTCCGCAGGCCGCGCGAAGCGAACTGGGTCATCGGCGTCACACTGTTCGTGCTCGCGCTCGCCGAGGGCTTCGCCGGCTACTCACTCCCCGACGACCTGCTCTCGGGCACGGGGCTGCGCATCGCGCAGGGCATCATGCTCTCCATCCCGGTGGTGGGCAGCTACGTGAGCATGTTCGTGTTCGGGGACGAGTTCCCCGGCGAGGACATCATCTCCAGGCTGTACGCGATGCACATCCTGCTCCTGCCCGGCCTGCTGATCGGCCTCGTCACCGCACATCTGATCCTCGTCTTCCACCTGAAGCACACGCAGTGGCGCGGACCGGGCAGGACGAACGGCAACGTCGTCGGCAAACCCATGTACCCGCAGTTCATGGCCACTTCGGGCGGCCTGTCCCTCATCGTCTTCGGAGTACTGGCCCTGCTCGCCGGTCTCGCCCAGATCAACCCCGTGTGGACGTACGGCCCCTACCGGCCGGACCAGGTGTCGACGGGCTCCCAGCCCGACTGGTACGTGGGTTTCCTGGAAGGGGCTCTGCGGCTCGTGCCGCCCTGGGAGACGAACATCGCCGGGCACACGCTCATGTGGAACGTCCTGCTCCCGGCCGTCGTCCTGCCGGGCCTGCTCTTCCTCGTGCTGTACGCGTACCCGTTCGTCGAGCAGCGGCTGACGGGCGAGTGGCACCAGGAGCACCACCTGTGCGACCGGCCGCGCGAACGCCCCGTCCGCACCGGACTGGGCGTCGCCGGGATCACCTTCTACGGTGTGCTGCTCCTGGCCGGCGGCAATGACGTGGTGGCGCAGTCGTTCCACATCTCCCTGAACGCGCTGACCTGGGTGCTGCGGGTCGCGCTCGTGGTGGGGCCGGTCCTCGCCTTCCTCCTGACCCGGACCGTGTGCCGCGCCCTCGTGTGGAAGGAACGGGAGCGCCTTGTGACGGGGGACGAGTCGGGCGAGGTGCGCCAGTCCGTGGCAGGCGGCTACGAGAGCGACCACCGGCCGGTCGGGAAGTTCCGGCCGGGCGCCCCCAGAACACCGGCCCCGGCAAGTCCCCCTGACCAGTCCCTCTGACCAGTCCTCCCTGCTCAGTAACCCCGACCGGCGTCCCGGTCCGCGTACTGGAACACCATCCCGAGGACACCCCGAGCGAGCACGCCGACGCCGATGAGGAACAGCCACAGCCCGTAGACCACCCCCGTGCACAGCACCGCGAAGCCCAGGGCCGTGATCAGCGGCCACGGGCTCTGGGCCGGGAAGAACTCCAAGGGCCCCGAGCCGTCGGCCACTTCGGCGTCGGTACGGTCCTGGGGGCGCCGTCCCCTGCGCCGGTACTGCGTGGCGCAGAAGAACGAGACGACCGCGGCCATCAGGAAGGCGACCACCAGGGCCGCCGTACCGGCGGGGTCCGCGGACCACCAGCCGTAGAGGGCGGCGGCACCGGCGAAGAACACCGCCACACCGCCGAAGAGCAGTGCCTCGACCTTCACCGCAGTCCCTCCGCCCTGGCCTGCTTGACGATCGAGGGATGGTGCAGATCGAAGGCCGGTGCCTCCGACCGGACGCGGGGCAGGGCCACGAAGTTGTGGCGGGGCGGCGGGCTGGAGGTCGCCCATTCCAGCGCGCGCCCGAAGCCCCAGGGGTCGTCCTCCTCCACCCGGCGCCCGTACTTCGCCGTGTGCCACACGTTGTAGAGGAACGGCAGGGTGGACGCGCCGAGGAGAAAGGCCCCGATCGACGAGAGGGTGTTGAGGGCCGTGAATCCGTCGGCGGGCAGGTAGTCGGCGTACCGGCGCGGCATGCCCGCCTCGCCCAGCCAGTGCTGCACCAGGAACGTCAGCTGGAAAGCGGGGAACAGCAGCCAGAAGTGCAGCTTGCCCAGCCGTTCGTCCAGCATCTTGCCGGTGAACTTGGGCCACCAGAAATAGAAACCGGCGAACATCGCGAAGACCACGGTGCCGAACAGGACGTAGTGCAGGTGCGCCACGATGAAGTACGAGTCGGTGAGATGGAAGTCGAGCGGTGGAGAGGCGATCAGTACTCCGCTGAGCCCGCCGAGCAGGAATGACATCAGGAATCCGAGCGCCCACAGCATCGGTGTCTCGAAGGACAGTGATCCTTTGCGCATCGTGCCGATCCACGCGAAGAACTTGATTCCGGTGGGCACCGCGATCAGGAACGACATCATGGAGAAGAAGGGCAGCAGAACCGCTCCGGTGGCGAACATGTGATGTGCCCAGACGACGGCGGACAGCATGGTGATGGCGATGGTCGCGCCGATCAGCGGAACGTAACCGAAGAGCGGTTTTCGGGAGAAGACCGGGAGGATCTCCGAAATGATGCCGAAGAATGGGAGGGCCACGATGTAGACCTCCGGGTGACCGAAGAACCAGAACAGGTGCTGCCACAGAATGGCGCCGCCGTTCGTCGCGTCGAAGACGTGCCCGCCGAATTTCCGGTCGGCCTCCAGAGCGAGCAGAGCCGCCGTGAGGACGGGGAAAGCGGGCAGTACGAGAATCGAGGTGAACAGCACGTTCCAGGTGAAGATCGGCATCCGGAACATCGTCATGCCGGGAGCGCGCAGACAGAGGATCGTGGTGATGAAGTTGACCGCGCCGAGCGTGGTCGACACACCCGCCACCACCAGCCCCATCACCCAGAGATCACCTCCCGCGCCGGGCGTGTGGTAGGCGCTGTTCAGCGGCGCGTAGGCGAACCAGCCGAAGGCGGCGGCACCCCCGGGAACCAGGAATCCCGCCACGACCATCAGACCGCCGAACAGGTACATCCAGTACGACAGGGCGTTCAAGCGCGGAAAGGCCACGTCCGGGGCGCCGATCTGCAGGGGCATCACCGCGTTCGCGAACCCCGCGAACATGGGGGTGGCGAACAGCAGCATCATGATCGTGCCGTGAATGGTGAAGAGCTGGTTGTACGTGTGCTCGTCCATGAACTGCAGCCCGGGACGGGCGAGTTCGGCCCGCATGCCCAGAGCGAGCAATCCCGCGAACAGGAAGAAGCAGAAAGCGGTGACCATGTACAGCTGGCCGATCACTTTGTGATCGGTCGTCGAGGTCCAGCGAAGCAGTGCGCGCCCCACGGACGGTTCGGCGGCCGACTCCGTCCGCGCGTCGCCGTCCCGTTCCGACAGTTCGGTCATGGTCCTCCTCAGTCGACTTCAGTCGACTCCGTCGACAACGCGTGGGGCGAGTGCCCCGGCGGCCCGCCGGGAAACGAACGGCGCGACCGACGACAGGTGCCGGGGTCCGCGCGGCGACGCTACCGCCGTGATCCACGAGATCCGCCCTTGCCACGAGTGAGCGGGGAACGGCAGCGACGTTCGGAGCAAAGGAGCGGGCGGAAGATCACGTTCTCGGAAAATCACCTTCACGCGCTTCACGCGACCATTTGGTCTGGTTCTCGTCCGGTCCGGTTCCGGACCGGGCCGGTGCCGATTTCGACCCGTTCGTTTTTTGCCGAGCCGGGTACTCGGCGCCCATGAGAACGACATATGACGCAGTGCGATCCGTGGCTGTGTCGGACGCGGCCGTGGGATCGATCGGCGCCTTCGTCGGCGGGCTCGTCATCGTCGGCGTACTGGTGTGGGCGGTCCGCCTGGGCATCAAGTCACGGCGGGGGCAGCCGAGGCCGCCCCGGCCGGAGGAACAGCCCAGGAGGCCGGAGTCCGGCCCGGTCCAAGAGGCCCGCGAGATGCGGGAGCCGGACGAAGTACCCCGGGCCGCCGACGAGAGCGAGCGGCTGAGCCCTCACGACCTGCACGCCTCGGGAAGCAAACGCGGCGAGAACCAGGACCGTCCCCGCTGGGACTCCGGTTCCAGCGGCTCCTTCGGAGGCGGCGGCCCCGGCCGGACGTGACGAGGTGGCGACATGACCCGGCCCGACGCAGCCCGTACCGACACCGACACCGAGGGCGCCGGTCCCGAGATCGAGGGCGCCGGCCCCGACGGGTACGACGCCACCCCTTACCTGCCGAAGCGGGGCGGGCTCCCCGCGCACCGGCAGGCGGCGGCGGAGTGCCGGGGGTGCCCCCTGTTCGAGGACGCCACCGGGACCGTCTTCGGCAAGGGCGCGGCCACGGCGCGGATCGTGTTCGTCGGGGAACAGCCCGGTGATCAGGAGGACAGGCAGGGCGAACCCTTCGTCGGCCCGGCCGGCCGCCTGCTGGACAAAGCGATGACGGAAGCCGGGATCGACCGCGACACCACGTACGTCACCAACGCGGTGAAGCACTTCAAGTTCACCCGCGCCGGACCCGGCAAACGCCGTATCCACAAGGCACCGGACCTGCGGGAACTCACCGCCTGCCGGCCCTGGCTCGACGTGGAGCTGCACCTGGTCCGGCCGGACGTGGTGGTGGCCCTCGGCGCGACAGCCGGAAAGGCACTGCTCGGACGGTCGTTCCGGGTGACCAAGGACCGCGGGACCCTCATCCCGCTGCCGGGCGAGGACGGGCAGAGCCCTGACGGCGAGGCGCGCTACGTGGTGGCGACGCTCCATCCCTCGGCCGTACTGCGTTCCGACGACAGGGAAGCCGCGTACGCGGGACTGGTGTCGGACCTGGAGGTAGCCGCGCGGGCGCTGGGAGAGAGCCACGGCTGAGGCGGCAACCCAAGACAAAGAACAACCCAAGACAAAGAACACAGATCGCGCAACACACGAAGCACTACACACAGGAGGCTCGTATGACCAGCAGCACGGAGACCGGCGGCGTCACGCACACCGCGGACAAGGACTACAACCTGGTCTGGTACGTGGAGGCGTGCCTGAGCAACGCGCTGCGGCTGGAGACGTACATCGAGGACGCGGAGCGCGCCAAGGACACCGAGGTCGCGGACCTGTTCCGCAAGGCCCAGGCGGACAGCCGCAAGGGCGCCGAACTGGGGAAGCGGCTGCTGCGCGCGCGCCTGGACGGCAGCTGAGGCAACGCGCCTACGCCGAGCGAGGGAAACGAGAGACGTCGGCGTCCGCTGCCCGGGAAACGTCGGCGACCGCTGTGGACAGCCGCGTCGACAGGGGCTCGGGCAGTGGCTCTCCGCCGACCGTCTCCACGAGTTCGGCGGCCACCTGGCGGAGCTTGGTGTTGGTGTGCTGGGACACGTCGACCAGGACGCTCCAGGCGTCGTCCGGGCGGAGGCCGAAAGAGGCCATCAGGACCCCGCGGGCCATGTCGATGACGGGCCGCGTCTGCATGGCCCGCTTCAGCTGCACCACTTCGGTGCGCAGCGCCTCCGTGTCGTGCGTGTCGCGGTGGGCAGGTCGGTCGCTGTTCACGGACGGGGCGAAGAGTTCCAGTTCCGGCATGAGAGTCGCTCCCTCCCGAGGTGTACGCCTGTCTGAAAAGCCTCCTCCAGTGTCACCCTCTCCACATAACCCGTCAAGCTATACATGAAATACATTTCGCCTCTAGGAATACGTGAATGTGACGCCCTATCCTGGGGTGCATGGGTGAAGTTTTCGAGACACACACGGGCTGGACGTTTCTGACCAGCCACGCCCGGGTGCTGGCCGCGATCGCAGAAGACCGGGGCACTCGCATTCGTGACATCGCGGCGCGGTGCAGGCTCACCGAGAGGGCCGTCCAGAAGATCATTTCTGATCTGGAGCGGGACGGTTATCTGACCCACACTCGGCAGGGGCGCACCAATGTCTACCGCATCGAGCCGGGGACCATTCTGCGGCACCCGGCCGAAGCCGGGCTGACCGTCGCGGGACTGCTGTCGGTCCTCGCGCAGCACGATGCGCGGCGTGACGGACTGCCGCAGCAGTCGCAGTCGCCGTCGGCACCGCCCGGCGAGCGCGGCTCCGAACCCGCCAGGTGACGGCCCGTCAACCAGCTTGACCCGCACATCCGCGAGGGAGTGCTGCTGCGGCACATCGCGGACGGCGGGACGTGGTGGGAGGAGGTCACCGAGGCGCCCTCATGACTCCTCGGATGCCTTCTCGGACTAGTTCTCGGACGTGCCTTTGTCGGCCGAGCTGTCGGCCGAGCCCGGCTCGGCCATCCTGCCGTGGGCGGCTGCCTTCACGCTGTCCGGGAGGATCTTGCTCACGAGGGTTTGCGCCCTGGTCCTGGCCGAGCCGGCCACGATCTTCTTCTTGCCGCGCATCAGGGCTTCGAAGCCGTCCTTCGCGACCTTGGCGGGGTCGTCCTTCTTCTGCTGTCCGACCTTGGTGTCCGCCATGCCGGCCCGTCGGAAGATCTCCGTCTCCGTGGGGCCGGGCATGAGCGACGTGATGGTGAGGCCGGTGTCCTTCAGTTCCTCCTGCAGTGCTTGGGCGAAGGACTGCACGAACGACTTGGAGGCGTTGTACACGGCCTGGTACGAGCCGGGCAGGAGCGCCGCGATCGAGGAGGTGAACAGCACTTTGCCCTCGTCCCGCGCGAGCATGTCCGGGAGCAGCCGCTTCGTGAGGCGAACCGTCGAGGTGATGTTGAGGTCGATGAGGCGGAGCTCGTCGACCAGTTCGTTCTCGACGAACCGCCCGCCCTTCGCCACGCCGGCGTTGAGCGCCGCGGCGGCGACCGGCTGCCCCAGCGCGGTGACGGCGGCGTACAGCCGGTCGACGCCGTCCGGCTCCGCCAGGTCGATCCGAACGGCCTCGACCTGTGCTCCGTGGGCGCGGATCTCGTCCGCGGCCTGATGCAGCTCACCGTTCTCCGCGGTCAGCAACAGGTTGTACCCGTTCTCGGCGAACTGCTTGGCCAGTTCGTATCCGATGCCGCTTGAGGCACCCGTGACGAGGGCCAGGGGCTTCGTGTCGTCCATCCCTGCCAGGTACCCGTACATCTCCGGGCAAACATTCACCTACGGCCTAAAATGACTCAGGAGTGCAGTCAGCAGCTCCGAAGCGTTCTAAGGCGTACGAGATGAGCAGCTACAAGACGGCTGGAAGCCAGGACATCACCAGCAGCTCCGTTGTCGGCGCACCCTGCTGGGTCAGTCTGACCACGCGTGACATGCGGGCCGCGGAGGAGTTCTACCACGCTGTGCTGGGCTGGGAGTGGCGCACCGGCAGGCTGGGCGTTGAGTACAGGTTCGCCAGTGTGGGCGGAGTCCCGGTGGCGGGGGTGTCCGCCGTGGAGACCCTGGGGCAGGCGACGGCCGCATGGACCCCCTTCTTCGCCGCGTCCAGCGCGGACGAAACCGTGGCCCGCAGCCGGGAGCGGGGAGGCACAACCGCCGTGGGGCCCCTCTCCTTTCCGCCGGGCCGGGCAGCGCTGCTCGCCGATCGCGACGGTGCGGTCTTCGGCATCTGGGAGGGCGAGCTGGTGGCCGACTGGCAGCAATGGCGCCGCGCGGCACCGGCCTTCATGGAGCTCCACACCCGTGACGTCTTCGACGCGGCCATCTTCTACGCGGAGATCCTCGGCTGGGCATCGGAGGGGGCGGGCTCGTGCGAAGTCCACTACGAGGGCGAGGAGGTCGTGCTGCGCAGCCAGGGCGACGTCGTGGCCCGTATCCATGCGGGCGCGGTGGGATCCGCACCCGACCCCGCGATGCGGCCGCACTGGCAGGTCCACTTCACGGTCGACGACGTGGAAGCCTGCGCCCGGGCCGCACTGGCCCACGGCGGCAGCGTCCTGCGGGGCGGGACGCGCGCGACGGAGGCGGCGGTTCTCGGCGATCCGGACGGCGCACGGTTCGTCGTGGACCCACGGCCGGTACGGGGAGATGCGTGAACCGACGGCCGGGACAAGGAGGTTGAAGGGCCCCGCCCCCCGGCTTCCCGCGGTCACGCCTCGATCCACGTGTGGAGGGTGTCGCTGGTGTGCTGGACCTCTTCCATCAGGCGGGTGGCCTCGACGACCAGGACGCCGTAGGGGCGGGCGGAGTCGGCCAGTGGCAGGGACTGGGCCTCGGCTTCCGCGGCGACCTCCCGGCGCCGCGCCCGGGCGTCGTCGGCCAGCCCCGCCAGCCGCTCCGCCTGCCCGGGCAGGGCTGCCTCGTCCAGGGTGCTCAGCGTGCGGGCGAACCCGCAGATGGCTTCGAGGAAGGCCGCGTAACAGTCCAGGAAGTCGCGGTAGTGGTAGTCGTTCTCCTCTTCCTGCCACTGGTCGAGACTCCGCGTCAACGAGGCCAGTTGGTACAGAGTCCGTTCCAGGGCGTTCAGCACTGTCTCGAACCCCTGGAAAGTGAGGTGGTTCCGATGGCGCCTCAGGAGCCGGCGGGGGTTGTAGTGGACACTCTCCTCGGCGGTGTTCAGACCGGCCCTGGCCTGGTCGATCAGGCTGCCCGTCAGGGCGGCCCGTTCGCGCCATCGTGCGGTGGTGTCCGCGTCCGGTGCGCCTTCGCGCAGGGCGGGGTGCATGTCGGCGGTCAGGTCGTGGAGCGCGCGGGCGAGGGTGCGGACGCTGTACTCGGCACTGCGGTACCGCATCGGCGGGGCGATCGTGACGTTGACCGCGGTGCCGATGGCACAGCCGATGAGGACCAGGAGCACGATCTGTCCCAGCTGGGTGATCCGGGTCGTGTCGTCGGTGGCGCTGCTGTAGGTGGAGAACGCGAAGAAGGCCGCGGTGGCCACCTGCGGCCCCTGGACCCCCAGCACCCGTGACCGCCCGATCGACAGAGTGATCGCCGCCACGAGCACGAAGGTCAGCAGATCCGGCCCGGCGAGGAAGCCGAGTGCGGCCTGCACGGTCACTCCCAGCGCGACGGCGCCGACGTAACGCAGGGACTGTGTCACGGACTGGTAGACCGTGACGTACATGATCAGCACCGCGGAGAACGGCGCGAAGGCGGGCGACCTGGCGTCGAGCGCGTAGAAGGAGACCATCCAGGCGAGCGTGGCCGCCAGGGTGCTCTTGCCGATCAGCAGGAGGGCGTCGCGCTCGGAACCCGCCGACAGGAGAGCCCGTCGGCACCACTGCCCGGCCTGCCCCACTCGCCGCCCTGCCCGCGACATCCGCCCTGCTCGCGCTATTCGCCCAACTCGCCCTACTCGTCTTACTCGCCGTATTCGTGCGCATCGTCCCGGCGGGCTCATGGCAGTGGTGTGCCTCCGGTGGCGTTCATGATCTCCGCGGTGATGAAGCCGGCGTGTTCCGAGGCGAGGAAGACGTAGGCGGGCGCCATCTCCGCGGGCTGGGCCGGTCGGCCCATCGGGGCCTGCTCGCCGAACTTCTTGGTGTCCGGCAGCGTGGCCGGGATCAGTGGCGTCCAGACCGGCCCCGGAGCGACGGCGTTGACGCGGACACCCCGATCGGCCAGCATCTGCGCGAGCCCTTGCGTGAACGTGACGATGGCGCCCTTCGTCATGGCGTAGTCGAGCAGGTGAGGGCTCGGTTTGTAAGCCTGCACCGAGGTGGTGTTGATGATCGACCCGCCCGACGGGATGTGCGGAACGGACATCTTGCACAGCCAGAACATGCCGTACAGGTTCGTGTGCACGACGCGGTCGAACTGCTCCGTGGAGATGTCCTCGATGCCCTCGGGCTGGGACATCTGATAGGCCGCGTTGTTGACCAGTACATCGATCCGCCCGAACTCCGTCACGGCCCGCTCGACCAGGCGACGGCACTGCTCCTCGTCCCGGATGTCGCACGGCACGGCCAGGCCCCGGCGGCCTGCTTCCTCGACAAGGCGCACCGTCTCGCGGGCGTCATCCGCCTCCGCGGGCAGGTGCGTGAAGAGGACGTCCGCTCCCTCGCGGGCGTAGGCGAGAGCGACAGCGCGGCCGATACCGGAGTCGCCGCCGGTCACGACCGCCGCCCGGTCCCGCAACAGCCCGTTTCCTCGGTAGGACTCCTCACCGTGGTCGGGCGCCGGGTCCATCGCGCCCGTCCGGCCCGGCGGCTCCTGGTCCTGCTGAGGGAACTCCGGCTGCGGGTGCTTCGTCGTGGGGTCCTGCGGGGCGTTGCCCATCAGCGCTCCTCCTGGATCGGTGGCGTGAGGCGTGAGGCGTGAGGCTGAGAGTGAGGCGTGAGGGTGCGGCCTGAGGCGTGTGGCGGGAGGCCTCAGGCGTGACGCATGCGGCGTGTCATGGCTGCAGGAGCGTCTTGACCATGCCGTCTTCCTTGGCCTGGAACGTCGCGTACGCCGCGGGCCCGTCCCGCAGCGGCAGATGGTGCGTGGCGAAGCCGTCGACGCCCAGGGGGTCGGCGTCGGTGAGGTGGGGGCGGATGTCGTCGATCCAGTGCCATACGTTGGCCTGGCCCATCCGTACCTGCAGTTGCTTGTCGAACATGGTCAGCAGCGGCAGCGGGCTCGCGGCGCCCCCGTACACACCGCTGATGGAGAGCGTGCCACCGCGGCGGACCGCGTCGATCCCCGTGAGAAGGGCGCTCATGCGGTCGACGCCGGCCTTCTCCATGAACGGGCGGGCCAGCTTGTCGGGCAGGAGACCGGTGGCCCATTGGGCCGCCTGCGCCACCGGTGCGCCGTGCGCTTCGAGGCCGACCGCGTCGATGACGGCGTCCGTGCCGCGGCCCTGCGTGAGGTCGCGGACGGCGTCGCCCACGTCCTTGCCGTGTTCGCGCAGGTCCAGGACGGTGGTGCCGTGCCGCCGGGCTCGTTCGAGGCGGGCGTCGACCCGGTCGACACCGATGACGAGTTCCGCGCCGCGCAGTCGCGCGATGCGGGTGGCCATGTCGCCGATGGGGCCGAGGCCGAGGACCGTGACGCTGCCGCCGGCGGGGATGGCGGCGTACTCGACCGCCTGCCAGGCGGTGGGGAGCACGTCGGAGAGATAGACGAACCGGTCGTCGGGCGGACCGTCGGGCACCTTGATGGGCAGCCTGTTGCCGAACGGCACGCGCAGCAACTCGGCCTGTCCGCCCGGAACCTGACCGTAGAGCTTGGTGTAGCCGAACAGGGCGGCGCCGCTGCCCATGGACGTGACCTGGGTCGTCTCGCACTGCGACTGCAGACCGCGCTCGCACATCCAGCAGTCGCCGCAGGAGACGTTGAAGGGGATCACCACACGGTCTCCGACGGCCACGCCGGTGACCTCGGGCCCGGTCTCGGCGACGACGCCCATGGTCTCGTGGCCCAGGATGTCGCCCGGGTCGATATAGGGGCCGAAGATCTCGTAGAGGTGGAGATCCGAACCGCAGATCCCCGTCGAGGTCACCTTGACGATGATGTCGTCGGGCTTCTCGATCCGGGGATCGGGGACCTCCTCGACGCGTACGTCGCGCTTGCCTTGCCATGTCAGTGCGCGCATGCTCAGGGCCTCCTCAAGGTTGGCGCGGTGCCGCGGTGCCTGCCCCGGTGCCTGCCGTGCGGGCCGTTGCTCCCCCTCCACCAGGCTGGTCACACCGTTGACCGTCCCGCCACATGAAGCCTGCGGCGGTGGTCACCCCGAGTACCCGACGCGGCGCGCGTGATGCGTGCCCGCTCCTCGGTGCACCCGCCGGCGCCGCCGGCCGTGGGTGCCGTGGGTGCACGTGCCGATGCACCCGCCCGTCGCACGCCATCGGCACGCCACCGGCACGAGCACCCACGGGCACACCGTGCGCGCGGCGGATCGGCGACTTCTCCGAGGGACGACCGCCGAGGAGGAGGAGCAGGCGCAGGCACCGCGAGCTCACGAGCGACGCCGAGCACCGCCACCGGGGACGTCGTCCGCGCCGAGCACCAGCGCCCGGCACTCGCCAGGGCTGCCCCACGCCGAACGCAACGCCCGTGCCTTGGTCAGCCACAGGGAGAGGTCGTACTCCGCGGTGTAGCCGATCGCGCCGTGCAGTTGCAGGGCCGTGCGGGCGGCGCCGTACGCCGCCTCGCCGGCCGCGACCTTGGCTGCGGCGAGGTCTGCGGGGTCCATCGACAGCGCGGCGCCGAAGATCAGCGGGCGTGCGAACTCCAGAGCGATCTTCGCGTCGGCCAACCGGTGCCTGACCGCCTGGAACGAGCCGATGGGGACACCGAACTGGCTGCGCTGCTTGACGTACGCCACGGTCCTGTCGAGCAGGGCGAGGCCCACCCCGAGAGCCTGGGCGGCGGTCGCGAGCCGCGCCCAGCGAACGGCGTCGGCGGCGGCCACGCCGATCGAGGGGCCGACGCCCAGGAGCTCGCCTCCGGGGCGGGGGAGGCGGAGCCGACGGGCGGGGTCGAGCGAGCGGCGCACACGGGG
>NZ_LIPP01000079.1 GCF_001418335.1 Streptomyces aurantiacus
GTCGCCCGGCCGGGCGACACGCTCCTGCTGTGCACCGGCGGGCTCGCCGAGCCCCTGCGCGGCGAGCCGCGCCTGGCCGAACACCTCACCTCCCGCTGGGCAGGGGGCGAACCGCCGGGCCTCGCCGCGTTCCTCACGGACAGCACGGTCCGGGTCAAGGGGTACGCCGACGACCGGACCGCCGCCGCTGTTTGGGAGGCGTAACCGCGCCCGCTGTGAATTCATGGGACGTGAAAGGCATCCCGTGGCAGTGCACGACAGCGAACGAGAGTGCACGACAGCGAACGACAGCGAACGACAGCAAGGGGCGCGTGACTCATGGCCAAGCAGAACGTCGCCGAGCAGTTCGTCGACATCCTCGTCCGTGCGGGCGTCAAACGCCTGTACGGAGTCGTGGGCGACAGCCTCAACCCCGTCGTCGACGCCATCCGGCGCAACTCCGCCATCGACTGGATCCATGTCCGGCACGAGGAGACGGCGGCCTTCGCGGCGGGTGCCGAGGCCCAGATCACCGGCGGGCTCGCCGCCTGCGCGGGCTCCTGCGGCCCGGGGAACCTCCACCTCATCAACGGCCTCTATGACGCCCACCGCTCCATGGCCCCGGTGCTCGCCCTCGCCTCGCACATCCCGTCCAGCGAGATCGGCCTCGGGTTCTTCCAGGAGACCCATCCGGACCAGCTGTTCCGTGAGTGCAGCCACTACAGCGAGATGATCTCAAGCCCGAAGCAGATGCCCCGGCTGCTGCAGACCGCCATCCAGCACGCGGTCGGACAGGGCGGAGTGAGCGTGGTGACACTGCCGGGCGACATCGCCGACGAGCCCGCTCCGGACAAGGCCGCCGAGACCGCCCTGGTCACCTCCCGCCCCAGCGTGCGCCCCGGCGACACCGAGATCGACAAGCTCGCCGCGATGATCGACGAGGCCGACAAGGTCACCCTCTTCTGCGGCAGCGGCACCGCGGGCGCGCACGCCGAGGTCATGGAGTTCGCCGAGAAGATCAAGTCCCCGGTCGGGCACGCGCTGCGCGGGAAGGAGTGGATCCAGTACGACAACCCGTACGACGTCGGCATGAGCGGGCTCCTCGGATACGGCGCCGCCTACGAGGCCACCCACGAGTGCGACCTGCTGATCCTGCTCGGCACCGACTTCCCGTACAACGCCTTCCTGCCGGACGACGTCCTGATCGCCCAGGTCGACGTGCGACCCGAACGCCTGGGCCGCCGCTCCAAGTTGGACCTCGCGGTGTGGGGTGACGTGAAGGAGACGCTGCGCTGTCTCACCCCCAAGGTGAGCCCCAAGAGCAACCGCCGCTTCCTCGACAAGATGCTCAAGAAACACGCCGACGCTCTCGAAGGGGTCGTCAAGGCCTACACGCGCAAGGTCGACAAGCACATTCCGGTCCACCCGGAGTACGTCGCCGCCGTCCTCGACGAACTCGCCGAGGACGACGCCGTGTTCACGGTCGACACCGGTATGTGCAACGTGTGGGCGGCCCGCTACATCTCACCCAACGGACGCCGCCGCATCATCGGCTCCTTCTCGCACGGCTCCATGGCGAACGCCCTGCCGCAGGCCATCGGCGCCCAGTTCACCGACCGCGGCCGACAGGTCGTCTCGATGTCGGGCGACGGCGGATTCTCCATGCTGATGGGCGACTTCCTCACCCTCGTCCAGTACGACCTGCCGGTGAAGGTCGTCCTCTTCAACAACTCGTCCCTGGGCATGGTCGAACTGGAGATGATGGTCGGCGGGCTCCCCGCCTACGGGACGGACAACAAGAACCCCGACTTCGCCGCCGTCGCGCGGGCCTGCGGTGCCTACGGCGTACGCGTCGAGAAGCCCAAGCAGCTCGCGGGCGCCCTGAAGGACGCCTTCCGGCACAAGGGTCCGGCCCTCGTCGACATCGTCACCGACCCGAACGCCCTGTCCATCCCGCCGAAGATCAGCAAGGAGATGGTCACGGGCTTCGCCCTGTCGGCGTCCAAGATCGTCCTCGACGGCGGAGTGGGCCGCATGGTCCAGATGGCCCGCTCCAACCTCCGTAACGTGCCCCGGCCGTAACGTGCCCCGGCCGTAACGCACCGCCGGCAGCAGCGCGCCGGGTGTCGTTCGGGCATGTCCTTCGGGCGTGTCATTCGGGTACGGGGACCCATCCGCGCTCCGCACCGTCCGAGCCGTACCAGTAACGCGGCAGACCCTTGATCCCGCTCGTACGGAACGGGCTGCCGTGGTCGTCGATGCGGGCCGTGCCGGTGCGTCCCTCGGACGACCAGTCGAGTTCCAGGTACCAGGAGCAGCCGCAGGTCTCCGTCGTCGCGTTGACCAGCAGCACCTCCGGGTCCTTGGCCGACACGCGATACGGCATGCGTACCGCGGGGATCGGCGTGCCGGTGTCGTTGCCGGGGACCGAGCGGGCGATGGGGCGGTCCTTGTCCAGGTCGACGTCGAAGGAACGGGGGGTGATCGAGCCGCCGCAGCCCTGGTCCATGGCGTAGACGGTGCCGGGTACGGGGGCCGTACGGCCGACCACCCGGACCCGCAGGGCCGTCAGTACGACGGCGGTGGAGGTCCGGCCCTGCACAGAGATCTCCACGTTGGTCTCGTGCCCGTGCACGGCACCCTGGGTCGCCGCCCAGGTCCCGGCGTCCTGCGGGATCGGAGGCGGGGGAACCTGGTCGGGGTCCTTACGGATGACGTAGTCGTGGCCGCAACCGAGCTTCCAGGCCTGCGAGTTCGCGGTCCAGGTGAGCGGCACGGCGGCGGACTTGCTGCCGTTCGCCTTCGTGTTCTGCGAGGGCGCTCCGCTCTTGCCGGCGGACTTGGACTTCTTGCCGGTGGCACCGGCCGAGGGCGATGAACCGGTCTTGTCGGGAGAGGGGCTCGCCGACGGGCGGTGACGCTCGCTGGAGGTGGCCTGCACGGTCGGCGTCGGGGACGGCCCGACGATCTCGGAGGCGTCGTCGGAGGACCGTCCGTCGGAGAGGGCCGACAGACTGCCCAGCGTGACGAGCAGCGCGGACACCGCCGCCACGGTGACGGTGATCCGCCGCCGGTACCAGGCGCTCCGGGGACGCGGGCCGGCTTCGCCCCCGGAGGCGAAGCCGGATCCGGAGCCGGGACCTGCGTCGGATACGAGTTCGTCGGCGGGGTCAGGGACGGGCGAGCCCGGTGTCCTCGCGCCGGGCACGTTCGCGGGGGCCTCGCTCGCGACGGCCTCGCTGGTGTGGGCCGGCTCGGGGGCGTCCGGTGCGCGTGGCGGGTCGTCGTCCCCCGTCGTGTCCGGCGCGAAGCTCTCGTCCGGCACGGCGCTCTCGGCAGACACAGGGCTCTCGTCCGGCGGCGGGCTCTCCGGCGTGTCGGGCGTACGCGGTCGCTGTCGGGCCGCGACCGCCAGGATCCACAGGCGGTGCAGTTCGAGTCGCTCGGCCGGCGTCGCCCCGCACAGGGTGGCGAACCGCTCCACGGGCGCGAAGTCGAGCGGCACCGCGTCACCGGCGCAGTAGCGGTGCAGCGTCGAGGTGTTCATGTTCACGCGGCGTGCCAGGGCGCCGTAACTGCGGTCCGTCCGCGCCTTCAGGTGTCTCAGCAGCGCCGCGAACTCCTCGACGTCGTCGTCCCGAGTCGACATCGTTCCCCCGTACTGGTCGTCGCCCCTGGCCGAGGGGCGTGCTCCGTCCCGGAAGAGCATCCCAGGCACTCCATATATCTGCACGTCAGGAGGGATGGGATGGTTCCACCGTCGCGAAATCGGCGTCGTCTGTTGCGCAGGCCCCGAGTGACGGCTGATGCTTCTGGTGTCGCACCGACCGCCGCCGGACCGACCAGCCGGTGACAGCCCACGACAGGCTTCGCGGCGGCACTCACCACCCACGCACTCACCACCCATGCAGATGGTCCGCCAGGCACGTGGTTCGCCACGCACTGGTTCGCCACGCACGTGGATTGTGCATGCACTCAGCTACAGGGGGGCACTCAATGACCAAGCGCACCAGAGCCGTGGCGTTCGCCACGCTCACCGCCGCGACTCTCGCTCTCGGTACGGTACTCGCCGGCCCGGCCGGTGCCATGGCGAACCCCTCGGTGCCCGTGTCCGTGCCCGTCTCGGCGACGTCGAGCAGCACGCCCAGGTTCCTGTCGGCCTCGCAGCTGCCGCCGCACCCCACGTCCGCCTGGACGGCGGGCAGGGTCACGCCCGGTGTCCCCGACGAGCTGGTGTTCTGCCTGGAGGACGCGCTGCCGGGCTACCACTCCTCGTACCGCGACTTCCGGACCGACCTGGAGACCAACGCGCAGCAGCTCACCGTCGTCGTCGGCAGCTACGCCAAGGCGGATGCCCTCGCCAAGCGGCTGAACACCGAGATCAGGGCCTGCGCGGCCAGGATCGAGGAGACCGATCCCGAGATCGAGGCCACGCTGAAGGACTACGGCACGCTGCCGGTCGAGGAGGGCGCCCACGCCTACGGGGTGCACACCGACACCTCCTGGGGGGCCACCGACATCAACCTCTACTCGGTCGGCCGCGACGGCAGGGCCGTCACCGTCGTGAAGTGGGGTCAGATGGGCGACTTCTCCGACGCGCCGGTGCAGGCCTTCAAGAAGACGACGACCACGGCGGTCGACAAGCTCTACTGACCGCCCCAAGAGCCGGGGCCGCCCTCCCGCGACGGGGGTCGAGAGGGCGGCCCCATCGGTACGACAGCCGGTGGGTTGGTTGGGCCAACGGCCCCCGTACACCGACTGGTTCAAGATTCGACATGACTGCCGCCTTTCCGAGTGGGGCATGCATTCCGTGAACACGTTCGAGCCGGAGGGGTAACGAGAACGGCGGCGGGGGTCATGAAGAGGTACGTAGGAGGGGGCGGTCCCGTCTGGTCCGGGGCCTTCTCGACGGAGACGGTGCACACGGCCACGACCACGGCCACGAACACCGAGGACACGGCGGAGGGCGCGCCCGGCCCACAGGGTCCTTCGCACCTCGGGCGCAGGCTCGGGCGCCGCGACCTCGGGGCCGTGCCCGAGGCCCGCCGGGCGCTGCGCGAACTGCTCGCCCACTGGGGGAGGCCCGGCAGGTCCGATACGGCGGAACTGCTGACCAGCGAGCTGGTCACCAACGCACTCGTCCACACCGACCAGGACGCGCAGCTGACGGCGACGCTCGGCCCGCGCGGACTCCGGGTGGAGGTGCGGGACTTCGACCCACGCAGGCCGACGCTCCGGTTACCGAACGCGGGCGACGGTACGCACGGCAGAGGCCTGGTCCTGGTGCGGTCGCTCGCCGACGCGTGGGGCGTCCGTACGCACGGGGTGGGGAAGGCGGTGTGGTTCGAACTGGATGGGGGCGCGGCATGAACTGCCGCGCCCCCATCCAGAGTTGAGCCGTCGAGCGGCCCGGGTCCTGCTCAGCCGAACTGCTGCTCCAGATCCTTCAGCTTGCGCTCAAGGGAGTCGAGCCGGGGGAGGGCCATGGTGTCGTCCTCCGCGGTGAGATCGACCGTTCCCGACTCACTGCCGCCACGGCGGACGGGCTGCAACGAGGGTCGGGCGGCGCGTGCGGGCAGCTCCGGCGTCGATATGGCAGGCTCCGCGGTGACCTGGGGGGCCGCCTGGGCCGGCTCCAGTTCCGCCTGACGGCCGCCGCGGCCGATCATTCCGCGGTGGCCGCGGGTGATCGCCTTGATGCGGGCGCGGTCCAGCTTCTCCTGGTCACGCCGGCGCAGCCGGTTCTGCTCCTTGTCCCGCTTGTCCTCGCGTACTTCCTCCACCGCCTCGTCCAGGCTGCGTACGTTCTCAAGGAGCATCAGCGACCAGGCGCCGTACGTCTCACGCGGGGCACGCAGCCACCGTACGATCCGGATCTGCGGCAGCGGGCGGGGCACCAGGCCCTGCTCGCGCAGTGCGGCACGGCGGGTCTGCTTCAGCGCGCGGTCGAAGAGAACGGCGGCCGACAGGGACATGCCGGCGAAGAAGTGCGGGGCGCCCGCGTGGTCGAGGCCCCGGGGGGCATGTACCCAGTTGAACCAGGCAGCGGCGGCGGCGAACGTCCACACGAGTATCCGGGAGCCGAGCGCCGCGTCACCGTGGCTGGCCTCGCGCACCGCGAGTACGGAGCAGAACATGGCCGCGCCGTCCAGGCCGAACGGCACCAGGTACTGCCAGCCGCCGGTGAGGTTCAGGTTCTGCTCGCCGAAGCCGACCAGGCCGTGGAAGGAGAGTGCGGCGGCGACCGCGGCGCAGCAGAACAGCAGCACGTAGGAGGCGGTGGCGTAGAGGGCCTCCTTGCGCCTGCGGCGCTCCTCCGTGCGCTCCCACGAATCTTCGGCGCGGGTCTTCTCCCCGGCGCGCTTACCACGCGCGAGCACCGCAACCGCCGCCAGCAGGCCCAGGAGCAGCACGGCGCCGGGTAGCAGCCAGTTCAGCGATATGTCGGTCAGTCTCATCTAGGGGTCCCTTGCATTGGGATAGGGCGTAACGCCCGTCATAGTGGCCCAATCCCGCGGGTCCTCAGGGGGTTTCGGGGCAAGAGGCCGCCAAGAGAGTGCAAGGGGATGCGCGTGGGCGGCATTCTCCTCGAACTGCCGCTTGAGGTGCGGGAGTTGAGTTCGAGTTAGATTACCCGTACGGGTGGTTCCACGGTAAGTTCTTGCGTCAAGTGAGGATTTCGTGAATCAGCTGTAACCTAAGCGACCGCTTCCGCGGCCAACCCGCCGGGGTCCATACCGAGTTGATCTTACGGGATGTGGACGGCGTGCGAACGCGGGGGTCGGTCTGCCGGGCAGGTCCTGGACCGCTCAGCCCGTCGCCTCGGCCGCCTCGGTGGTCTCGGCTGCTTGGGCCGCCTGGGCCGCCTGGGCCGTGAGCTTCGCGATGCGCACGGCCTCGGAGTTGCGGGGGCAGTTGGCGCAGGTGTCCTCGACGTCGAGGGTGTAGTAGAAGCAGCAGCTGGCCCGGTCCCGGGTGGGCAGGCACTCGCCGTTCGAACCGGTCACCTCGCGGAAGCCGGCCGTGCCGACGTAAGGCCGCATGGTCCGCGGGAACAGCCGCTCCAGTTCCTCGGTCGCGCGCCGCTGCTCGCCCATGAGGCCGGCGACGTACGAGAGGCTCTCGACGACCTCGTCGGTCGCCATGGCCCACAGGGCACGGCCCCGGCGCCGCATGCGCGGGCCGAAACCATGGAGGACCGGTTCCAGGTGCTCGGCCACCGAGGCCCGTACCTCCGCGCGCAGGGCCTCCTCGTCCGGGACGACCCGGGCGCCGGGCAGCGCCGCCGCCGGGTCGTCGGGCAGGCAGGCGAACTCGCCCACGCGCACGGCTATGCGGCCGGGCATGCGCTGGAAGGTGACGTCCTCCACGGGGAAACGGGGCACGCGGCGCAGTACGAACCACGGAACCGTGATCAACAGGCAGGCCGGCCAGGCGTACCGGTGCAGGCCGAAACTGGCGATGACGTCCGGGCGGGCCCGCCGTCCGTGGTCGGCCAGCACCTGCTCGTCGTCCCAGCGGAGGAAGGCGTCGAGGTCGGCCCCGGCCTCCGCGAGCCTGGCGACGGCGATCCGCCCGTCGCCCGTCGGGGCCGGTTCGCCCGGGGCGAGCTCCGTCACGCCCAGCATGGGGAACACCTCGGTCATCCGCGTGTACGCCTCGGTGAGGGCCGAGTGGGCCGGGTGCGCGAAGGTGCCGGGCGCGGCGGTCTCGGCCGGGGCGGGAGCGGACATGCAGGGACCCCTGTTTCTCGATCATGAGCAGGTAAGGCTTACCTTACCCGATAGGGTCGAGGTTTACCCTGTTCTGTCGGGTCACGATGGACCCCGCCCGAATGACCCGGGCACACACCATCACGTGCCCACCCCATGCCCACGACCACAGCCAACCCGGAGGAGGCTCCCGTGGAGAAGGCCGGTTCACGCGAGGCGTACGGCCCTGCCGGAGACCCGTCGGAGGCTCGTCCCGCAGAGGCTCGTTCCATGAGGGCCGGCTCCGCGGAGGCCCGTCGCGACGCGACCGCTGGGCGGGTCGTTCCTCCCCGGGCGCCGCGGGACGACACCGCCGTAACCCCTGTCGCACCTGCGGCCCGGGCGGCTCCGGGCGTCCCCGTCGAACACGCGGCCCGCGGCGAGCACACCCACAGCGAGACGCCGATCCCCCGGCCGCGACTGACGCGAGAGGGCGTACGGGACACGGGCACGCAGGTCCCGGGGCCCCGGAGTGCCATTGCCTCCGGCGCCGGCGCCGGCTCGGCCTTCGCCTCCGCGGTTCCCCGGCCCGTGATCCAGCGGGCCTCCGTCCGCGGCCAGATCCTCGACGCCCTCCGGTCCGCCCTCGTCTCCGGCGACCTCGCCCCGGGTGAGGTCTACTCCGCCCCCGCCCTCGGCGACCGCTTCGGCGTCTCGGCGACCCCCGTGCGCGAGGCCATGCAGCAGCTCGCGAACGAGGGCGCCGTCGAGGTCGTACCGAACCGCGGTTTCCGTGTCATACGGCGCGGAGCCCGGGAGCTGGCCGAGCTGGCCGAGATCCGGGGCCTCGTCGAGATGCCGGTGATGCTGCGGCTGACCCGTACGGTGGGCGCCCCCTGCTGGGCGGAACTGCGCCCGCTCGCCGACGCGACCGTGACCGCGGCGGCCACCGGCGACCACGCGCGCTACGCCGAGTCCGACCGCGTCTTCCACGCCGCGGTCCTCGCCCTCTCGGGCAACCGCCAGCTGGTGCAGCTCGCGGACGACCTGCACCGCCGTGCCCAGTGGCCCCTGGCCGGCGCCCCCGCCCGCCGCACGCGCGCCGACCTTTTGGCCGACGCCGCCCAGCACACGGCCATCCTCGACGCGCTGACCGCCCAGGACGTCCCGGCCGCGCAGTCCCTGGTACGGGAGCACTTCGCCGGCGCGTAGCGCGTACGCACCAGGGATATCAGCCGGTGCGCACCAGGGACGTCAGCCGGTGCGCACCGTGAACGTCATCAGCCGGTGCGCACCGTGCAGTGAACGTCAGGCCGTGGCCGCCGGTGGTGTCAACTGGTCCGCCAGCCACGTGGGTACGCCCCCGAGGAGCCGGAACAGCCGTCCCGCCTCCGCCCGCAGCCGGGACGCCTCCGGTTCGGTCTCCGCGTCGGCGAGGGACGCCAGCGCCGGGGCCGTACCGACGAGATAGCCCAACTCCTCCCGGATGCGCAGCGATTCGGTGAAGCCGTGCCTGGCCTCCGCCAACTCGCCCTCCCGCAGCGCGAGTCCGGCGAGGTGGCGCCAGGTGAAGGAGAGCAGCAGCGGGTCGTCCTGCGCGGTGGCGCCGGCGTGGGCGCGGCGGTAGGCGGCGCGCGCGGACTGCGGGGAGTGGGCGAGGTTCTCGGCGAGCAGGCCGCGCCGGAAGTCGAGCAGGGCCCGCCCCCGGGCGCCCGGCGCGATCAGGGCCGCCGCCCGGCCGAGCGCGGCCCGCGCCTCGTCGGCGCGGTCACGCACCGCGAGCAGCGTGGACGCGTACGCGAGTTGACCGCGCTCGCACGCCGCCGCCCCGCGCTCGTCGTCGCTCTGGGCCAGCGCCTCCGCCGTACGCAGCGCGTCCTCCGCCTCGGCCCACCCCTGCTCGGTGTAGAGACACCGCTCGACGAGGAGTGAGGTCCGTTGGAGGGCGGCCGAGGCCGTGTGTGGTTCGAGGAGCGCTGCCGCGTCGGCCCAGCAGGCGCGCGAGCGCAACCGCCATACCGCGACCTGGAGTGGATCGTCCCCTGCGGTCGTTCCGTAACCAGAACCAGACATGGCGGGATACGCCACGTTGCCCTCCCCGAGCACGCCATTGAGCTGTTGAGTGGTGGCGGCATCTCAGCACGAATCAGCGCGCCCGGCCAAGGGGGTAGGTGAAGGATTTCACAAAGTCGTGGGAGAGATCCAGTAAACCTCAGCTCATCCGCAACGCCAGGAAGAAGTCCAGCTTGTCCTCAAGGCGGGAAAGATCTCGGCCCGTCAACTGCTCGATACGCCCCACCCGATAGCGCAACGTGTTGACGTGCAAGTGCAGCCGCGCCGCACAGCGGGTCCACGACCCGTCGGAGTCGAGGAACGCCTCCAGGGTCGGGATCAGCTCGGCGCGGTGCCGGCGGTCGTAGTCCCGGAGCGGGTCCAGGAGCCGGGCCGTGAAGGCGCGGCGCACGTCGTCCGGCACGAAGGGCAGCAGCAGCACATGGGACGCCAGCTCCTGGTGGCCCGCCGCGCACACCCGCCCCGGCCGGGCGGCGGCCACCCGGCGCGCGTGCCGGGCCTCCTCCAGGGCGCCGCGCAGCCCCTCCGCCGAGTGCACGGCCGCGCTGACGCCGAGCGTGAGCCGCCCGTCGCCGTCGAGCCCCGCCGACAGCGGATCGCGTACGGCCGCCAGGATCGCGTCGGCGAGCAGCCCGGTCCCCGAGCCGTCCTGCCCTGAGCCGCCGTGTCCTGAGCCGTCGTGCCCTGAGGAAACAGCCGGCAGGGGTACGAGCGCGACGGCCTCGTCACCCGTGTGGGCGACCGCGATCCGGTCGGACGGTTCGGGCCCCGACGACAGCGGGTCGACCAGGATCTCCTCCAGCAGCGCCTGCGCCACCGGACCGCCCTCAAGGCCGTCGGTCCGCCTGCCACCGCCGTCCTCGGCCGAGGACGACGCGAGCCCGCCCTTCGCGTCGTCCCACGCGTCCCACTCGACGCGGGCGACCACGACCTGCCAGTGCGGGGCCGCGCCGAGCCCCGGCAGCAGCACGGGCGCCGCGACCCGCAGCCGCGCCGCGATCTCGGCCGGCGCGGCCCCGGTCTGCACCAGCTCCAGAACCTCCCGCGCGAGCCGGCGCCGCACGGTGCGCGCCGCGTCCCGGCGGTCCCGCTCCACCGCGATCAGCTGCGTCACGCCCTCCAGCAGGTCGAGCCGCTCCGCCGGCCAGTCCCCGGCGTCCGCCTCGACCGCGAGCAGCCACTCCGACAGCACCGTCTCGCGTACGTCGCGCGCGCCCGCCGTACCGCGTCCGCCGCCGCGGACCGGGAAGAGCGAGTACGTGGTGGGGCCCACCGTCGCCCGGTACGGCCCGCGCCGGCCCGTGCGGACCGCCGCCAGGTGCTCCCCGGCCAGCGCCGCGCGCACCCCCGCGGGCAGCTCCGCCTCCGCGAGGCGCGGGCCCGCGACGAGGCGGCCGACGGGGGAGAGCACCCAGGCCCGCAGGTCCAGGTCGGAACCGAGCAGGTCCAGGACCACGTCCGGGCCGCCGCCCGCGGGGCCCGAGGTCATCATCCGGCGGTGCCGGTCCACCACGGCCGCCAGGTCCCCGGCACGCTCGCCCGACACCTGCCGTACGACGTGCTCGGTGATCGTCGCGAAGGCCACCGACTCGTTGACGGCGAACAGCGGCAGCCGGTGCCGGGCGCAGGCCACCACCAGATCGTCCGGGATCGGACCCAGCTCCGCCTCGCCCGCGGCCAGTGCCGCCACCCCGGCGCCCGCGAGGAGCCGTACGAAGGGCTCGGAGTCGGCGGCGCCGCGGCGCCAGGCGAGCCCCGTGAGCACCAGTTCACCGCCCGAGAGGTAACGGCTCGGGTCCCGCAGGTCCGTGGTCATCACGCCACGCACGGCGCGGTCCAGCTCGTCCTGGCCGCCGAGCAGCCGCAGGCCCAGCGCGTCCGTGTCCAGCAGTGCGCGCAGCCGCATCTCGTCGCCGCCGTTCTGTCTCGAAATCTACGATGAATGGGGATGAGGAATGAATGGGGATGAGGAAGGACCGCGTAAGACATTTCCAGAAGCCTGTGCCGGGCGTTTCCATGGGAAAACCAGGAGGTTACTGATCGCCTCCGTTCATACGAATCTACAAGATGGGCGCCCTGGCCAGCCAACTCCTTCATGGTTTCGGTGACTGACCCCGGTGGAGGAACGGGCTGTGTACTGACTCCGATCCGCGTGAACAACTCATGAACGAGTGAACGAGCGCACGAGCCGGGCCCGCCGCACACGATCTGGCTCGAATCGCGACCGCACGATCCACCAGACGAAGAGATCCACCAGACGAAGAGATCCACCAGACGAAGAGATCCACGAGACGAAGAAGAGAGCCGGTCATGGACTTCCTTCGCCCCGCCAGCTGGGAGGATGCGCTCGCCGCGAAGGCAGCGCACCCCACCGCTGTGCCGATTGCGGGTGGCACCGACGTGATGGTCGAGATCAACTTCGACCACCGCCGGCCCGAGTACCTGCTCGACCTGAACCGCGTCGGCGAACTGGGTGACTGGGAGGTCGGCGAGGAGTCGGTCCGCCTGGGCGCCTCGGTCCCGTACGCGGCGATCATGGACAACCTGCGCGGCGAGCTGCCCGGCCTGGCCCTGGCCTCGCACACCGTGGCCTCCCCGCAGATCCGCAACCGCGGCGGAGTCGGCGGCAACCTCGGCACCGCCTCCCCGGCCGGCGACGCCCACCCCGCCCTCCTCGCGGCGGGCGCCGAGGTCGAGGCGGAGTCGGTACGCGGTTCCCGGCTGATCCCGATCGACGCGTTCTACACCGGCGTGAAGCGCAACGCGCTCGCCCCCGACGAACTCATCAGGGCCGTCCACATCAAGAAGGCGGCCGGCCCCCAGCAGTACTCGAAGGTCGGCACCCGCAACGCCATGGTGATCGCGGTGTGCGCCTTCGGCCTGGCCCTGCACCCCGACACCCGCACGGTCCGCACCGGCATCGGCTCGGCCGCGCCCACCCCCGTACGGGCAAAAACCGCCGAGGAGTTCCTGAACGCGACGCTCGAAGAGGGCGGCTTCTGGGACAACGGCAGGATCATCACCCCGTCCGTGGCCAAGAAGTTCGCCGAGCTGTGCGCCGCGGCCTGCAACCCCATCGACGACGTCCGGGGCACGGCGCGATACCGCCGCCACGCGGTCGGCATCATGGCGCGCCGCACGCTGACCTGGACCTGGGAGTCGTACCGCGGCACTGACGGCGGCGTCGCACAGCAGAGAGGCAGGGTCGCGTAATGCGTGTCAGTTTCACGGTCAACGGCCGCCCGCAGGAAGCCGACGACGTGTGGGAGGGCGAGTCCCTGCTGTACGTGCTGCGCGAGCGCCTGGGCCTGCCGGGTTCGAAGAACGCCTGTGAGCAGGGCGAGTGCGGTTCCTGCACGGTCCGCCTCGACAACGTGCCGGTGTGCTCGTGTCTGGTCGCGGCCGGGCAGGTCGAGGGCCGCGAGGTCGTCACGGTCGAGGGACTCGCGCACTTCGCCGAAGAGCGTGCGCGGCACGGCGGTTGCGCCGCCGGGGCCCACGGAACGCCGGACACGCCGAGTACGGCGGACACGCCGGGTACGGCGGGCGGGCGGGGCACGCCGGACGCGCCGGGTACGTCGGATACATCGGGTACGGCTCTCCAGGACGCTCGGCAGTGGGTCGCCGACGGGCAGGACTCCCGGACCGGCGAGGGCGCCGAACTCGCCCCGATCCAGCAGGCGTTCATCGACGCGGGAGCCGTCCAGTGCGGCTTCTGCACGCCCGGTCTGCTGGTCGCCGCCGACGAGATGCTGGAGCGCAACCCGACCCCGACCGACGCGGACATCCGCGAGGCGCTCTCGGGCAACCTCTGCCGCTGCACCGGCTACGAGAAGATCATGGACGCGGTCCGCCTGGCGGCCGCCCGTCAGGGAGAGGCGGTCTGACGATGCCCACCATGCCCACCAACGGTGCTCCCCTCGGCACTCCCACCGACGTCACCCAGGGTTCCCGGACCAAGGGCGTCATCGGCGAGTCCACGCTCCGCCCGGACGGCACACTCAAGGTCACCGGCGAGTTCGCGTACTCGTCCGACATGTGGCACGAGGACATGTTGTGGGGCCACATCCTGCGCTCCACGGTCGCCCACGCCGAGATCCTCTCCATCGACACCGGCGAGGCGCTCGCGACGCCCGGCGTCTACGCCGTCATGACGTACGACGACCTGCCGACCGACGTGCGGAACTACGGCCTGGAGGTCCAGGACACCCCGGTACTGGCCCACCGCCGCGTACGCCACCACGGCGAACCCGTCGCGATCGTCGCCGCCGACCATCCGGAGACCGCCCGCCGCGCCGCCGCCAAGATCAAGGTGGAGTACGAGGAGTTGCCGGTCATCACGGACGAGGCGTCCGCGACCGCGCCCGACGCGATCCTCGTCCACGAGAACCGCGAGGACCGCCACTTCGCCCACGTCCCGCACCCCAACATCGTCCACCGTCAGCCCATCGTGCGCGGTGACGTGGCGGCGGCCCGCCGGCGTGCGGACTTCGTCGTCGAGGGCGAGTACACCTTCGGCATGCAGGACCAGGCGTTCCTGGGCCCCGAGTCGGGCCTCGCCGTGCCCGCCGAGGACGGCGGCGTCGACCTCTACATCGCCACCCAGTGGCTGCACTCCGACCTGCGCCAGATCGCCCCGGTCCTCGGCCTGCCCGAGGACAAGGTCCGGATGACGCTCTCCGGCGTCGGCGGTGCCTTCGGGGGCCGCGAGGACCTGTCGATGCAGATCCACGCCTGCCTGCTGGCACTGCGCACGGGCAAACCGGTCAAGATCGTCTACAACCGCTTCGAGTCCTTCTTCGGCCACGTCCACCGCCACCCCGCGAAGCTCCACTACGAGCACGGGGCGACGAAGGACGGCAAACTCACGCACATGAAGTGCCGCATCGTCCTGGACGGCGGCGCCTACGCGTCGACCTCCCCGGCGGTCGTCGGCAACGCCGCGTCCCTGGCGGCCGGCCCGTACGTGCTCGACGACGTCGACATCGAGGCGATCGCCCTCTACTCCAACAACCCGCCCTGCGGCGCCATGCGCGGCTTCGGCGCGGTCCAGGCGTGCTTCGCGTACGAGGCGCAGATGGACAAGCTGGCCGACAAGGTGGGCCTGGACCGAGTCGAGTTCCGGCAGCTCAACGCGATGTCGCAGGGCACGGTCATGCCGACCGGGCAGCCGGTCGACTCGCCCGCCCCGGTCGCCGAACTCCTGCGCCGCGTCAAGGCGATGCCGATGCCGCCGGAGCAGCAGTGGCTCGCGGCCGGCGTGGAGGCGGACGTGCGCCAGCTGCCCGGCGGCCTCTCCAACACCACCCACGGCGAGAGCGTCGTCCGCGGTGTCGGCTACGCGGTAGGCATCAAGAACGTCGGCTTCTCCGAGGGCTTCGACGACTACTCGACCGCCAAGGTGCGCATGGAGGTCGTCGGCGGTGAGCCCGTCGCGACCGTCCACACCGCGATGGCGGAGGTCGGCCAGGGCGGTGTCACCGTCCACGCGCAGATCGCCCGCACCGAGCTGGGCGTCGCCCAGGTGACGATCCAGCCGGCCGACACACAGGTCGGGTCGGCCGGTTCGACCTCGGCGTCGCGGCAGACGTACGTCACCGGCGGCGCCGTGAAGAACGCGTGCGAGCTCGTCCGCGAGAAGGTCCTGGCGATCGGCCGCCGCAAGTTCGGTACGTACCACCCGGCCTGGGCCACCGCCGAACTGCTCCTGGAGGGCGGCAAGGTCGTCACCGACGGCGGTGAGGTACTGGCCGGCCTGGTGGACGTACTCGAAGCCGAAGCCGTCGAGGTCGAGGAGGAGTGGCGGCACCGGCCGACCGAGCCCTTCGACCTCCGTACCGGGCAGGGCTTCGGGCACGTCCAGTACTCGTTCGCCGCACACCGGGCGGTCGTCGAGGTGGACACCGAGCTGGGCCTGGTGAAGGTCATCGAGCTGGCCTGCGCCCAGGATGTCGGCAAGGCGCTCAACCCGCTGTCCGTCATCGGCCAGATCCAGGGCGGCACGACCCAGGGCCTGGGCATGGCGGTCATGGAGGAGATCATCGTCGACCCCGTCACGGCGAAGGTCAGGAACCCGTCCTTCACCGACTACCTCATCCCCACGATCCTCGACACGCCGACCATCCCCGTCGACGTGCTCGAACTCGCCGACGACCACGCGCCGTACGGGCTCCGTGGCGTCGGCGAGGCCCCGACCCTGTCGTCGACTCCGGCCGTCCTCGCGGCGATCCGCGACGCGACGGGCTTGGAGTTCAACAGGACACCGGTCCGCCCGGAACACCTGACCGGGACGGCGTAGCCAACCGCCGCCGTCGCTGTGGGCAGGCGTTCCGCAGGGCGGAACGGGTGGGCACAGCGACGGCAACCCCGGCACCGGGTGACTGTGCATCCAACGACACCCGGTAGTAACACAAGTACAGCACCGCGTCTCGTCTCGGGCCGTCCCCCGGGTCGTGCACCTTCCCAAAGCCCGTGCCGCCACGGCGGTTTCGCACGGGTGCCCCTATGAACCTTGGGAGACGGCACCATGACCCAGCAGTCAGTGGAGCCCGGGACCACCGCCGCCGACGACGCGGGTGAAGGCCCCCGTATCGCGGCCGGCCGGTCCTGGCTCGACCGGTACTTTCACATATCCCTGCGAGGAAGCTCGGTCGCGCGTGAGGTGCGCGGCGGTGTCACCACCTTCATGGCGATGGCGTACATCCTCCTCCTCAACCCCCTCATCCTGTCCGGCAAGGACGTGGCCGGGGACACGCTCGGCCGGCAGGCCCTGATCACCGCGACCGCGTTCGCGGCGGCCTTCGCCACGCTCCTGATGGGCTTCGTCGGCAAGGTGCCGCTCGCCCTCGCCGCGGGCCTGTCCGTCTCCGGAGTCCTCTCCTCACAGGTCGCGCCCCAGCTGACCTGGCCCCAGGCCATGGGCATGTGTGTGCTGTACGGCGTGGTGATCATGCTCCTGGTGATCACCGGGCTACGCGAGATGATCATGAACGCGATCCCGCTGGCCCTGAAGCACGCGATCACGATGGGCATCGGTCTGTTCATCGCCCTCATCGGCCTGGTGAAGGCGGGCTTCGTCCACCAGGGCAAGGGGACCCCGGTCACCCTCGGCCCGAACGGCGAACTCTCCGGCTGGCCGGTCCTGCTCTTCGCCGTCACCCTGCTCGCCGTCTTCATGCTCCAGGCGCGCGGCACCCCCGGCGCCATCCTGATCGGCATCGTCGGCGGCACCGTACTCGCCGTGATCCTCAACGCCCTCGACGTCATCGCCCCCGATCAGTGGGCCAGTGGCGCACCCGAACTGCACGGCAGCGCGGTGTCGATGCCCGACTTCTCGCTCTTCGGTGACGTCGAGTTCGGCGGCTGGGGCCAGGTCGGCGCGATGGCGGTCGGCATGATCGTCTTCACACTCGTCCTCGCCGGGTTCTTCGACGCGATGGCCACCATCATCGGCGTCGGCACCGAAGCCGGTCTCGCCGACGACAAGGGCCGGATGCCGGGCCTGTCCAAGGCGCTGTTCATCGACGGCGCCGGCGGCGCGATCGGCGGCGTCTCGGGAGCCTCCGGGCAGACGGTGTTCGTGGAGTCCGCGACAGGAGTCGGCGAGGGCGCCCGGACGGGTCTGTCCTCGGTCGTCACAGGCCTCTTCTTCGCGGCCTGCCTCTTCTTCACCCCGCTCACGGCGATCGTCCCGGGCGAGGTCGCGGCGGCGGCCCTGGTCGTCATCGGCGCCATGATGATGACCAACGCCCGCCATGTGGACTGGGCCGACCGCTCCACCGCCATCCCGGTCTTCCTGACCGTCGTGATCATGCCGTTCACGTACTCCATCACCGCGGGTGTGGCGGCCGGAGTCATCAGCTACGTCGCCATCAAGATCGCCGAGGGCAGGGCGCGGGAGATCGGGGCGTTCATGTGGGGCCTGACGGCGGTGTTTTTCGTCTTCTTCGCCCTGAGCCCGATCGAGAGCTGGCTGGGCGTCAACTAGGCGCACCCGGTGAGGAGGCGCCCCGATTTCAGGGGCGCGGGGAACTGCGCGCCAAGCCACGACGCACCCGCAGACGGAGGGAGACCGAGAGATGCTGGACATCGCCGAAGAGCTGAACCGGTGGGTGGCGCAGGGCCGCGACTTCGCCGTGGCCACCGTGGTGGCCGTCGGCGGAAGCGCGCCAAGACACCCCGGCGCCGCCCTGGCCGTGGACACCGACGGCACGGCGATCGGCTCCGTCTCCGGCGGTTGTGTGGAGGGCGCGGTCTACGAACTGTGCCGACAGGCGCTGGAGGACGGCGAGCCGGTCCTCCAGCGCTTCGGGTACAGCGACGAGGACGCCTTCGCGGTGGGCCTGACGTGCGGCGGGATCATCGACATCCTGGTGACCCCGGTGCGAGACTCCTCACCCGGCCGCACGGTGCTCGCCTCGGCGCTGTCCGCCGCCGCCCACAAGGAGGCCGCCGCGCTGGCGCGCGTCGTCTCGGGGCCGGGGCAACTGCTGGGCCGCGCCCTGCTCGTACGCCCCGACGGCTCGTACGAGGGCGGCTTCGGCGCACACCCCGAGCTGGACCGCACGGTGGTGGAGGAGGCGCGGGCCTTCCTCGACGCGGGCCGCACCGGCACCCTGGAGATCGGAGAGCGGGGCTCGCGCTGTGGAGCACCGCTCACCGTGCTCGTCGAGTCCTCGGTCCCGCCGCCCCGGATGATCGTCTTCGGGGCGATCGACTTCGCCTCGGCCCTGGTCCGCGTCGGCGCGTTCCTCGGCTACCGCGTGACGGTCTGCGACGCGCGTCCCGTCTTCGCGACGGCCGCGCGCTTCCCTGAGGCGGACGAGATCGTCGTGGAGTGGCCGCACACGTACCTGGAGCGCACGGAGGTCGACGCCCGGACGGTCCTGTGCGTCCTGACCCACGACGCCAAGTTCGATGTCCCGCTCCTGCGGCTCGCGCTGCGGCTGCCGGTCGCGTACGTCGGCGCGATGGGCTCCCGCCGTACGCACCTGGACCGCAACGAACGCCTCCGTGAAGTCGGCGTCACCGACAGGGAGTTGGCCCGGCTGCGGTCACCCATCGGGCTCGACCTCGGCGCCCGTACGCCCGAGGAGACCGCCCTGTCCATCGCCTCGGAGATCGTCGCGAGCCGGCGGGGCGGGAGCGGGGTGTCGCTCGCCGGGGCGCACACGCCGATCCATCACGACGGATCGGCGGGGTCGTTGGCGTCGATGCCGACGTGCGCCGTTGGCTCGGTGGCCTGACGTTCAGGCCGTCTCCGTCCCCGTCCCCGTCCCCGTCCCCGTCCCGGGCTCGCTGGTCGTCTCGGGACCGGTGTGCGGGGTGTCAGAGGTGGGCGAGGAGGCGTTCCAGCGGGGGTGGTGTCCGGTCGAGGTCCAGGCTCGCGACGAGTTCCTGGGCGTACTGGGCCTTGCGGCCGCTGTGAGTGCCCATGAAGCGGTGGAGGTGCTGCTCCACGGTCCGCTCGCGTTGCGCGGGCTGGTTCTGGAAGGTGCGGAACGCGCGCAACTCGCCCTGTTCCCGCACCACTTCCTGTATGACGTCGGCGCCCAGGGCACGGATCAGCTCGTCCTCCAGGTCCGCGTCGCACATATAGAACCCGAGTGACTCAAGACCGTCGGCCGTGAGGCCTGAGCCGATCCCGGCCCGCTCCAGCGCGCGCCGGAAGAACCTCTCCTCCGCGACGTCGCACAGACCCGCAAGACGCACGTCGAGCCCCTGGGGCCCGCACAGGTCCACGAACCTCCCGATGCTGGTCGCGCCCCCGAGCGGCACGACCGAGACGCCCTCGTCGTCGAGGTTCCGGCCGTGCCGGGCGGCCAGCGCCTCGACGGCGACCTGGTCGCTGCCTCCCTCGACGAGCACGACCGTACGCAGCCCGACGCCGGCCGCCAGCTTCCGCGCGCTCGCGCCCGCCCCTGATGCCTCCGCGCCGCCGGCCGCCCACGCGACGACTGCCTGACGGAACCGCCCCATGTCGTTCATGGGGCCCAGTCTCGCAACTGCGGGCGGACCCGTTCCACAGACTTTTGTTGCCGGACGTGGTGGGTGAGGTCTCCGGCAGGGCCCGTCATTCTTCGAAGGGCGCGGCGAACAGCAGGTCCTCAACGGTCGGCACCGGGAAATCCGGGATGTGACGGCGGCCGACTTCGGCGAAGGGGTGCATGAGTACCGACATGGGCTTGGTGCGGCACAGCGACACCATGTCGTCGAGAGCGTGCTGCTTGAAATGCTCCCTGGGGAACGCGGTAAGTATGTCGGCGAGAGCATCGGACGGGATCTGCTCCACCCCCTCACCGGCGAAATCGACTGAGGAGCCGACAGCGATCATCGCTATCTCCGGCCTTTTCCTGGTCGCGATGCCATTGCTCGTGTGCAGGGCTATGGCGTCCCAGACGACGGCCACTCGTTCGGCAGGCATGCGCTGTTCCCGCAGGAACCGCTGGGCGGCGTCGGCGCCGTCGACCTCGAAGCGCTCGTCCGGGGTCTGGTACGCCTCGACCAGTCCGAGGTCGTGCAACACCGCGCCCACGAAGACGAGTTCACGGTCGTAGCGAACGCCGCGCCGGTCGAACAGCAGGGAGCCGTACAGGTACGTCCGCATGACGTGGTTGAAGAGCGTCACGGAGGACACCTCACGTGCCAGCGCCGCCGCCGCCCGAGCCACCTCGCTGTCGGGGAGGCGGATTCCGGCCACATCCGTGGGCAGGGTGGCGGTACTCGAATTCGAGGCATTGCCGAGAGGTGCCGTTCCTGATGCCGCGGCGGCAGGGGAGGGATTGACCGAGGTGGCGGCGAATGTGGAGACGGCGCCTATCGCGGCAATACCGGCACCACGCCCGAGTGCCGTGCGCCGGGTGATCCCTTTCGCCTCGTTGCCCTCATTGTCCTTGTTGCTCTGGTAGCCCTTGCTGAACATATGGGTCGGCCTCCTCAGCGGTGATCAACACCAGGAGCGTACGAATGGGCTCTGCCGGACCGACAGGGGTGAAAACGCCGGAGAGCCGCTGATTCTCGCCAGGCCCGCATTTCTCCTTTTGACATGGCTGGGGACCCCATGTGAGCGACCACCGACGCCTGCTGCCCCCGGTTCCTCAAGGACGGGACAGCAGTCGGTCCACCACCCGCCCGAACATCCACCGGGTCGCCCGCCCGAGCAGGGGATCGAAGGCCCGCGGCAGCCCTCGTACTTCCGCCTCCTCCCGCCACACCACCTGGGAACCGTCTCCCGCCGCCGGACGCACCTCGATCTCGGCCCATCCCAGGACGACTCGGCCGCGCTTGACGAGTCGGCACAATCCCGGGGCGCCGTCCCGAGGGGCCTGCCAGACGACGACCTCCATGCGATCGTCGAACGCCACCGGCCCCACCCCGGTCCGCGCCACGAACACGGTGCCCGCCCCGCGCGGCGGCTCCGTGACGACCTGGATCCGCGTCAACGGCACGACGTCCGCGTGACGTTCCCACACGGTGAGCCGCCGCCACGCCTCATCGGCGCTCAGCGGGGTGTCCCGGCACAGATGAATGAGAACCACCCCCGGATCGTAGGCACACGACAGCGCCGACGCCCTGCCGCAGCCGCAGCCGCAGCAGCCTCCGCTGATGTCGGATTCGGATTCGGATTCGGCGCGGCGGGGCGGGGCGTCGGTCCGGACCCGCGTGCAGTTCCGGCCCTGTCGTGTGTTCTGGATCACGTGTTCCATGTTGAGCGCCGGACGGGGGCAATACCCGTACCTCCCCATGACGCACGCGCGACGAATGCGAGGATGAGGCCCGTCATGACTGCTGGGTGGGGTGTTCGCACAGTTCGGGCCGCGGTGTTCGCGGTCGTCTGTGTGCTGCTCGCCGCCCTCGGCCACGTGATGATGTCCGGCTCCCCGGTGGCCTGGTGGTCCGTGGCCGCCGGGACCGCGGCCACGGGCGGCGTGGGCTGGTGCCTGGCCGGCCGGGAGCGCGGACTGCCGCTGATCGTGTCGGTGGTGGTCGTCGTCCAGGGCCTGCTCCACTCGTCGTTCTCGCTCGCGCAGTCGGCGACGGGGCGGGTGACCCCGGGCCAGGGCACGAGTCAGGGCACGGGCTCCACACGCACGCATCCCATGTCCATGGACGCCATGGACGCCATGGACATGGGATCCATGGGTTCCGGACATATGAGTGCGGGACATATGGGTTCGGGCTCCATGGGCCAGCCGGCGCACGACATGGGCGGGATGTCCTCACTCGGGATGCTCGCCGCCCACTTGGTGGCCGCGCTGCTGTGCGGTCTGTGGCTGGCGTACGGCGAACGCGCGGCGTTCCGCATCCTGCGCGCGGTGGCCGGACGGCTGGCCGCCCCCCTGCGGCTGCTGCTCGCGCTGCCCACGCCTCCGCACCGCCCGCGGCTTCCTGTTCGCCGTGTTTCCTCCGACCGGTCGCCGCGGCGGCTCCTTCTCGCCCATGCCATCACTTCTCGGGGTCCGCCCGCGGGATCCGCTGCCACCTGAGACAGCCGGATCCCCGGGGCGCCGCCACGCGTGCCTCGGGCCTCGGCCGTACCTCCGCGTACGGCCGTATCCCCTCGCCGGACCGACATGCGTGCGCGCCCTCGGCCCGGATCACGGATGACCCGAGAAGGACACCTGGTGATCACTCCTGCCCTGCCCGTTTCACACGACGTGAGCGGACCGAACCACCCGAACCACCCGAGTCAGCCGAGCCGCCCAAGCCGTCGGAGCCGGCCGAGCCGCCCGAGCGACACGGCGGCGTCCGCCGACGAGTCGATAACCGCCTGGGCGCTGGCCGCCCGGACCGGCGACCCGGAGGCCGTCGACCGTTTCGTGCGCGCCCTGCACCGGGACGTCGTGCGCTACGTGGCCTACCTCTCCGCCGATCCCCAGGCCGCCGACGACCTGGCCCAGGACACGTTTCTGCGGGCGCTCGGCAGCCTGCACCGGTTCGAGGGCCGCTGCTCGGCCCGTACGTGGCTGCTGGCCATCGCGCGCCGCGCCGTGGTCGACAGTCTGCGGTACGCCGCCGCCCGCCCGCGCCTGTCCGACGTACCGGACTGGCGGCTGGCCGTCGAACGGGCTCAGCCGCGCGGCCTGCCCGGCTTCGACGACGGGGTCGCGCTCCTCGATCTGCTGGCAGCGTTGCCCGACGAACGTCGGGAGGCGTTCGTCCTCACCCAGATGATGGGGCTGCCGTACGCGGAGGCGGCCGAGCTCAGCAACTGTCCCATCGGAACCGTCCGTTCCAGGGTGGCCCGAGCCCGTGCCACCCTCATCGGCCTGCTCGCCGAGAACGACACGGCCGCCGGGGCGGGCGTACTGGCAGGGACGGGCGTACCGGCCGGGGCCGGCGCGCCGGCTGCCCTGGCCGCCTGACGGGAGGGGGTGCCGGCCGCTCAGGCCGGCACCTGGAGGGCTGTCACTGCTCGCTGGGAGCCGCGGCTTCGAGGTCGTCGACGCTGCCGGACATGATCGTTCGGATGTGCTCGGTGATGTGCTGGGTGGGCCAGGCCCACCACGCGACGGCCAGCAGGCGGGCGATGTCCGTATCGCTGTAGCGGCGCCGGATGAGTCCGGCCGGGTTGCCGCCGACGATGCCGTAGTCCGGCACGTCGTCGACGACCACGGAACCGGAAGCGATGATCGCTCCGTGGCCGATGCGGACGCCGGGCATGATCATGGTCCGGTGTCCGAACCAGACGTCGTTGCCGACGACGGTGTCGCCCCGGCCGGGCAGGCCGGTGATCAGGTCGAAGTGCTCGGCCCACGAGGCCCCCATGATCGGGAAGGGAAACGTGGAGGGGCCGTCCATGCGGTGATTGGCGCCGTTCATGATGAACCGCACCCCCTCGCCCAGCGCGCAGAACTTGCCGATGACCAGCTTCTCCGGCCCGTAGTGATAGAGCACGTTGCGGCGTTCGAACGCGGTGGGATCGTCCGGGTCGTCGTAGTAGGAGAACTCTCCGACCTCGATCAGCGGCGAGGTGACCAGCGGTTTCAGCAGCACCACACGAGGCTGGTCGGGCATCGGATGCAGCACGGTCGGGTCGGCGGGAATGGCTGGCATCGCGAATCGACTTCCTTACAGCTGCCGAGTGAGGCCACCATGATCGCGGCCTTCGCCTGCCCCGGTCGAGCGGATTTCACCGAGGCCGCTGCTCGGGCAACTCTCGCCAGGAGACGCCCTTCCTGTGGCGTACCTGGCGCAGTAGTTACGTTTTCTACCTGTCTGCTCCCATTTATCAGGTTTCGTCCCTTCTGTCGCGGTGACCCGAACGTGGACACCGGACTCAGAAGGAGGGTGCTGGAGGATGATCACCCAGGAGCAGATCCCGGCAGTACTGGAACACCCCGTGTACGACGCCGAGGGCAGCAAGATCGGTGAGGCGAGCCACGTCTTCTACGACGACGCGACCGGTCGCCCGGAATGGGTCAGCATCAAGACTGGCTTCTTCGGTACCAACGAGTCGTTCGTGCCGATCAGAGAAGCGGTCATGGTCGAGGACCACCTTGAGGTGCCCTACCCCAAGGACAAGGTCAAGGAGGCGCCCAACGTCGACGTCGACGGCGGCGGCCACCTGTCGGAGTCGGAAGAAGTCCGGCTGTACGAGCATTACGGCATCGCCTGGGACGACGCCTGGCAGCAGGCCAACCGGCCGGGCCACGGCTGGGCCCACGCGGGCACCGCCGAAGCCGCCGGCACCGTCGGCGCTGCGGGGGCCGCCGGCACCACCGGCGCCGCCGGTACCGGGAGGGCGACCGGCGCCGCGGGTGCCATGGGCCGGGACACGGACATGCCCGAGGACATCGCGGTGACCCGGTCCGAGGAGCACATGCGGGTCGCTACCGAGCGGTACGAGTCGGGGCGGGCGCGGCTGCGCAAGTACGTGGTGACGGAAGAGGTGCAGCAGACGGTGCCTCTGCGCCACGAGGAGGCACGTGTCGTGCGGGAGCCGATCACGGAGGCGAACCGCGACGAGGCCATGTCGGGGCCGGAGTTCCGCGAGGCCGAACACGAGGTCACTCTGCACGCCGAGCGCGCCGTCGTACAGACCGAGGCGGTGCCGATGGAACGAGTGCGGCTGAGCACCGAGGAGGTCATGGAGAACGAGACCGTCAGCGGTCAGGTCCGCAAGGAGCAGGTCGTCATCGATGACGTCGCCGTGGACGACGACGAAGAGAGGGGCCGCCCGCGCCGGTAGTGCGCACCTGCGGCAGCCGCGCCCCTGCAGGGGCGCG
>NZ_LIPP01000008.1 GCF_001418335.1 Streptomyces aurantiacus
CCCCGACGGAGTCGTCAAGCATCCGCAGCAGCAACCCCCGCAAAGCCACCCGCTCCGCCCGCGAGAGCCCCGCAAGCGGCTCCCGCGCGAACCGCAGGGACACCCGCAGGCTCCGCGCGACCCCCCGCCCCTCCTCGGTCGCCGCCGCCAGCTTCACCCGCCGGTCACCGGGGTCGGGCCGCCGCTCGACCAGCCCCCGCGCCTCCAGCCGATCCACGATCCCGGTGACATTGGACGGCTCGCACTTCAGCTTCTGGGCCAGCCGCCGCATGGGCAGCGGCTCCAGCGAGAGCAGGCTCAGCAGCCGCGCCTGCGCCCCGGTCAGCGCATGCTCCGCCGCCGCCTCCTCGTACTCCTCGTGGTAACGCGCCACCACCGTGCCGATCAGGTCGACGACCTCAAGTGTCAGAGGGTCTATCCGGGGAGACTTCTGCGGGGACATGTGCTCCAGGCTACCCCCCTTACTTGACACCATGAAATATTGAGGCACATTGTTGTTTCAGGTGCTGAAACATTTGCGCCGGCAGAGCCGCCGTCCCCACGGAAAGATGCCTCCCCATGACCGACCACACCTCTGAACTCCCCACCACGAACCGCGAATGGCACCTCGTCAGCCGCCCCGTCGGCTGGCCGAAGCCCGAGGACTTCGCCCTGGTCGAGGCCGAGCTGAAGCAGCCGGGCCCGGACCAGGTCCTGGTGCGCAACAAGCACCTCTCGGTGGACCCGTACATGCGCGGCCGCATGAGCGCCGCGAAGTCGTACGTCGCCCCCTTCGAACTCGGCAAGGTCATGCAGGGCGGCGCCGTCGGCGAGGTCGTCGCGTCGAACGCCGAGGGCATCGCCGTCGGCGACCACGTCCTGCACTTCTTCGGCTGGCGCGAGTACGCCGTGGTCGATGCCAAGAACGCCGTCAAGGTCGACCCCGAGGCCGCGCCCCTGACCACGTACCTCGGCGTCCTCGGCATGACCGGCCTCACCGCGTACGCGGGCCTCCTGCGCACCGCCGCCTTCAAGGAGGGCGACTCCGTCTTCGTGTCGGGTGCCGCCGGCGCCGTCGGCAGCCAGGTCGGCCAGCTCGCCAGGCTCAAGGGCGCCTCGCGGGTCATCGGCTCCGCCGGTTCCGACGAGAAGGTCCAGCTGCTGGTGGAGGAGTACGGCTTCGACGCCGCCTTCAACTACAAGGACGGCCAGGTGAGCGAGCAGCTGAGGAAGGCCGCCCCGGACGGCGTCGACGTCTACTTCGACAACGTCGGCGGCGACCACCTGGAGGCGGCCATCGGCTCCCTCAACCTCCGCGGCCGTATCGCGATCTGCGGAATGATCTCCGTCTACAACAACACGGAGCCCGCGCCGGGCCCGAAGAACCTCGGCCGTCTCATCGCGACCCGCGGCCGTATCGAGGGCTTCCTCGTCGGCGACCACTACGACCTGCAGCCGCAGTTCGTCGAGGAGGTCGGCCCCTGGGTCGCCTCCGGCGAACTCAAGTACCGCGAGACGGTCGTCGAGGGCATCGAGAACAACCTGGAGGCGTTCCTCGGGGTCCTGCGCGGCGACAACACCGGCAAGATGATCGTCACGCTCTGACGCCGGCGCGCCTGAGGGGCGCGGGGAACCGCGCGCCCAGCCACAGCGGACCCGCACCCGGCGGACGGGCGGGAGAGCCGGGAGCAGAGAGCCGGGCGGGAGAGCTCCGGGGCGCAGCCCCGGTAAGGTGCAGCCATGCGTGATGTGGCGGCGGGGTTCAAGTACTTGATGCGCGGCCAACGCTGGGTGGTCCGGCACGGAAAACAGTTCGGCTTCGGACTGATCCCGGGCCTCATCACCCTCGTGCTGTACGCCGCCGCACTGGTCGCGCTGGCCCTGTGGGGCACCGACTTCGTCTCCTGGGCCACCCCCTTCGCCGACGACTGGTCGAGCCCCTGGCTCGGCCTCTTCCGCGGCTTCCTCACGGCGGTCCTCTTCGCGCTCGCCCTGCTCCTCTCCGTGGTCACCTTCACCGCGGTCACCCTGGTCCTCGGCCAGCCCTTCTACGAGAGCCTCTCCGAGAAGGTGGACCGGGACGTGTCCCCGGACGGCACGGCCCCCGAGTCGGGCCTCCCGCTCTGGCGCGAACTGCTGATCTCGGCACGGGACAGCCTCCGGATCGTGGCCAGGGCACTGGTGTGGGGCGTGCTGCTCTTCGCGCTCGGGTTCATCCCGTTCGTCGGGCAGACCGTCGTGCCGGTGATCGGCTTCTTCGTCACCGGCTTCTTCCTCACCGAGGAGCTGACGGCGGTCGCCCTGCAACGGCGTGGCGTCGTGCTCCGCGACCGCCTCACCATGCTCCGCTCCCGCCGGACGCTCGTCTGGGGCTTCGGCACCCCGCTGGGCCTCGCCTTCCTCGTCCCCTTCGTCGCCGTCTTCCTGATGCCCGGCGCGGTCGCGGGCGCCACACTGATGGCCCGCGACCTGCTGGGCGAGGAGACGCGCGAGGAGAACTCGGCCGACGGCGACCCCGCGAATCCCGTGAACCCCGTGCATCCAGTGGGACCTGCGAATCCCGCAGGACCTACGAATCCCACGGGCCCGGTCAGTTGGTGACGTTCGCCGCCACCTTCAGGATCGACCGCACCTGGGCGATGATGTCCAGCCGGTTCTGGACGAACTGAGGATCGGTGACCGTCCCGCTCGCCGGGTCCGTGTTGCCCGCCCCGAACTGCAGTACCGGCGTGTGGACATGGCCGCCGGGGAGCGAGTCGTGCAGACCGAGACGGTCGCGCAGCAGCGTCGCGCGGTACGCGATCTCGTTGGAGAGGTAGTCACCGCCCCCGCCCGCCCGCGCCGTCGAGCCCGCGGTCGGTCCGTCGGGGCGTACGACGGGCGCCGTCCCGCCCGCCGGGATCTCGGTCACCGACGTGTTGTCGTACACGGGGAAGCGTCCCGTGTCCGCGGCGACGATGTCCTTGTACGGCAGGGTCGTCGACGTCCACTGCGGCTGCGAGGCCGGGTCGGTCACCGGGACCGTCTCGGTGCGCGAGACGTTCTCGTTGTCCGGGAAGCCGCCCCGCCAGGCCCCGTTGGTCCGCTCGACGTCGATGCGGCCCACCCGGCCCTGGCTGATCGTCGTGAACAGGTCGACGTGGGGGAGGTGCCGGCGCAGTGTCCGCTCCACCGTGCCCTCGGCGAAGTCCTGCCAGCGGACGGGGAAGACGGCGGTCTCGACGCGCGCCGGACCGTCCGCCGTGTTGATCACCGTGCCGTCCAGCGCGAGCGCGGTCGCCCCCGACGGGTTGGAGATCCGCACGTCCCGGTCCAGCGTGAACGGGTCGAACCCGGTCACCAGAATCCGCTTGACTCCCTTGCTCCCCTTGCTTGCCTTGCTTGTCTCGGTGTGGGGATAGCGGATGGTGTCCTGGCCGCGCGAGGTACGTTCCAGCGCCGCGAGCAGCTTGGTGCGCCGGGCCTCGGTGAGGCCGAACTCCGGCTGCCACTGGCGTACTTCACGTGTCATGCCGAGCCGTGCCCAGTACAGCGGCCGGTCGTCGTCCCTGCTGAGGTCACCGCCTGCGGGGCCGCGGCCCTGGGCCCGGTCCACCGCCCGCTGCCACAGCCGGGCACCCTGCCGCTCGACCACGCGCTCGGCCTGTGCGTACGAGCGCGCCTTGCCCAGGGCGCGGGCGAACTGCGGTGCCACCGTGTCGAATCCGGACCGGGTCAGGATCTCCTGGGGCGCCGCTCTGTCGAGGCGCTGTTCCTCCACGGTGGGCGTGGCCGCGGGGTTCTCCGCGGCGAGGGCGGGCGGCGCGGCGAGTCCCGCCAGCAGAGCCAGGCCGAGGACACCGATCGGAACTCGTATGTGCGTCAAGGTGGTTCAGGTCCTTCCGTCGCGGGTGGGGACGTCGTCGGATGGCGGCAGTATGCGTGACGCACGGGACACGCGCCATGGCGCGTGTCTCTCGTGCCTCGCCTGTCTCCCGTGACTGCCGTGACTGCCGTGACTGCCGTGACTGCCGTGACTGTCATGGCTGCCGCGACTGTCGTGAGGGGTCAGCCCTCGCCCAGCAGCGTGAGGAAGTCCCGGAACGCCGCAGGCATGTCCACCGACTCCGGCGCGAGCAGCCACTGGTACTGCAGCCCGTCCATCACCGCGACGAGCAGGGGCGCGGCCCGCTCCGGTGTGAGCCCGCTGGGCAGCCGCTCCCCGTACTCGGTCCGCAGCACCTGTGTCATGTTGGCGCGCACGGCCTCGTACCGTTCGGTGAAGAACTCGCGCGCCGGATGCCCCTCCGTGACGCTCTCGCCGAGCAGCGCCGAGAAGGTCTGTACGATCCCGGGCCGCATGGCGTTGTACTCGACCAGCTGTCCGAGCAGGTCGAGCGGCCACCCGGTGCCGGGGACCGCGTCCCACTGGTCGCGCTCCGCCAGTACGGCGACGAGCAGCGCCTCCTTGGTCGGGAAGTGGTGCAGCAGCCCCTGCGGGGTGAGGGCGACGCGCTCGGCGACCGCCGCCAGGCTCGCGCCCCGGTAACCACGCTCGGCGATCACCTCAAGCGCCGCCCGGAGAATCTCCGCACGCCGCTCCGTGCCCCTGGCCGACCTGGCCGCCCCGCTCGTCATGACGTCACCGTACGACGGCCACGGCCTCCAGGTGGCGACCGTAACGTAACGATAACGAAACCTACCGACCGACAGGTAACGGTCGCACGATGGGGAAGACACGACGGAGAGCCGGAGCCGGACAGAAGCCAGAGACGCGGAACGGACTTCACGGTTCAGCGGTGCAACGGTTCAGCGGTGCAACGGTTCAGCGGTGCAACGGATCAGCGGTGCAACGGTTCAACGAGGAGGCATGGCCATGGCAGGAACCCGGCCCACCCCGGCCGATCAGGCGCGCGAGGCAGTGGTCGAGGCGGCTCTCGCCGGTCTCGACCTGGACACGAAGGCGCGGCTGCTCGCCGGACAGGACATGTGGTCCCTGCCCGCGCTGCCCGAGATCGGGCTGAAGTCACTGGTCATGTCCGACGGCCCGATCGGTGTCCGGGGCGTGCGCTGGTCCGCCGACGACCCGTCCGTCGCCCTGCCGTCCCCGACCGCGCTCGCCGCCACCTGGGACCCCGCCCTGGCCCGCCGCGCCGGCCGGCTCCTCGCCCAGGAGGCCCGCCGCAAGGGTGTGCACGTCCTGCTCGCCCCCACGGTCAACCTGCACCGTTCCCCGCTCGGCGGCCGTCACTTCGAGGCGTACAGCGAGGACCCGTACCTCACCGGACGGATCGGCTCCGGGTACGTGACCGGGGTGCAGGAGGGCGGCGTCGGCACCACCGTCAAACACTTCGTCGCCAACGACGCCGAGACCGACCGCTTCACCGTGAACAACGTGCTCTCCGAGCGTGCCCTGCGCGAGCTCTACCTGGCGCCCTTCGAGGCCATCGTGAAGAACGCCCACCCCTGGGGCATCATGACCGCCTACAACTCGGTCAACGGCACGACGATGACCGAGCATCGCCACCTGGTCGACGAGATCCTGCGCGGCGAGTGGGGCTTCGACGGCTTCAACGTCTCCGACTGGATGGCCGCCCGCTCGACCGTCGGCAGCATCGAGGGCGGCCTGGACGTCGCGATGCCAGGGCCGACCACCGTGTACGGGCCCGCGCTCGCCGCCGCCGTCCGGGCCGGCGAGACCGACGAGGCGAAGGTCGACGAGGCCGTGCGCAACGTCCTGCGCCTGGCCGCCCGCGTCGGCATCCTGGCGGGCGCCGAGCCCGTCGTCACCGACCCGCCCGGATTCCCCGAGACGATCGACGGCGAGTCGCTCGCCCGCGAGATCGCCCGCCGCGCCTTCGTACTCGTACGCAACGAAGGCGCCCTCCCGGTCCCGGACGGGCACTCGGTCGCGCTCATCGGCGCGGCGGCCCGTGACGCCCGTGTCCTCGGCGGCGGCTCCGCCACCGTCTTCCCGGCCCGGATCGTCTCCCCGCTGGACGGCCTGACCGCCGCCCTGCCGAAGGGCACGCTGACGTACGCGGTCGGCGCCGACCCGAGCCAGGTACTGGCCGCCGCCGACAAGGGGTTCGAGCTGCGCGCGGTCTGCCGCGACGCCGGGGGCGAGGTCGTGGGCACCCGTTCCGCGCCGAGCGGCCACATCCAGTGGATGGGCAACGACCTGCCCGACGGCGTCACCCACGACCGCCTCGACAGCGTCGAACTGACCGGCACCTTCACGCCGCGCGAGAGCGGCCCGCACAGGTTCGGCATCAAGGGACTCGGCGCCTTCGTGCTCACGATCGACGGTACGGAGTACTTCGACGGAGTCCAGAGCACCGACGTGGCCGACCCGTTCGTGACGTTCTTCGGCGACCCGGTGGAGCGCGCCACGGTGGACCTGACCGCGGGCCGGGACTACGAGGTCTCACTGCGCCACGCCGTCGTCCTCCCCGCCGACATGCCGATGAAGATGATCAGCTTCACGCTCGCCCACCAGGAGCCCCGGCGCGACGCCGACGAACTGATCGCCGAGGCGGTCGAGGCGGCCCGCGCCGCCGACACGGCGATCGTCGTGGTCGCGACGACCGAACAGGTCGAGTCCGAGGGCTTCGACCGCGCCGACCTCCGACTCCCGGGCGGTCAGGACGAGTTGGTGCGCGCGGTCGCCGCCGCCAACCCGAACACCGTCGTGGTCGTCAACTCCGGGTCCCCGGTGGAGCTGCCGTGGCGCGACGAGGTCGCCGCGGTGCTCCTCGGCTGGTTCCCGGGCCAGGAGGGCGGCGCCGCCCTCGCCGACGTCCTCACCGGCGCGCACGAGCCCGGCGGCCGACTCCCCACGACCTGGGGCTCCTTCGAGGCGGCCCCGGTCACCGGGGTCACCCCGACCGACGGCGAACTCCCTTACAGAGAGGACGTATTCATCGGCTACCGCGCCTGGGAGAAGGAGGGCCGCACCCCGTCGTACCCCTTCGGCCACGGCCTCGGCTACACGGACTGGACGTACGACGAGATCGACGTCACGGACACAACGATCACGACGGACACGACGGTCACGGTCCGCGTCACCAACTCCGGCACCCGCACCGGCCGAGAGACCGTCCAGATCTACGTGGCCCCGTCGGACCCCACACCGGACCGCCCGACCCGCTGGCTGGCGGGCTTCGCGAACGTAGAGGCATCCCCAGGCGAATCCGTCGAAACAACCATCGCCCTCCCCACCCGAACCTTCGAAACCTGGGACCCCCAGACCCACACCTGGACCCCCATCAAGGGCCCATACAAAATCGAGGCCTCCCACTCCCTGACCGACACCAGACTGACCACGACACACGACTTCTAGGGGCGCGGGGAACGGCGCAACCTTCTGCTTTCGAGGGCGCGGGGAACTGCGCGACCAGCCACAACGCACCCGCACCCAATAACGGCGCCTGCCCACCCTCACGCCGGAGGCGTACGCGCGGTCACAACGCCGTACGCCATCTCAGCAAGCCGCGCCTGCCCGTCCTTGCTCGGATGGAACCAGTCCCAGTGACTCAACTGCTCCGTACCGAACCGGTACTCGAACACCGCCCCACCATCGAACCGGCACCGCCGATCCTTCGCACACACCTCTTCCAGCACCGTGTTGTACGACTCGACCCGGTCCTGCACCGTGTCCCGCCGCAACGTCGCCGCCGCGCTGAGCGAATCCGCGTCGCCGAGCATCGACGGGCAGATCCCGAGCTTCCAGATCTGCTTGCCCAGCTTGTTCACCCGCCCCTGCGACCACAACCGCTTCAGATCGGGCACGCTCGACACGTACACCTGGGTCTTCGGCAGCGTCTTGCGCAGGGTGGTCAGCGCGTCCTCGAACTGCGTGCGGAAGTCCGCGACCGAGGTCATCGCGGACACCGACGCGCGGCAGGCGTCGTTCGCGCCGGCCATCACCGTGACCAGTTCGGGCTTCTTCGCCGCGGCCTGGGCCATCTGGGCGGGCAGGTCGGACATACGGGAGCCGGTCGCCGCGTAGTTCCAGCTGTGCCGGGCGGCCCCGGTCGCCCCCAGGAGGCGTACCGCGAGGCTGTTCACCTTCGCGTCGGTGCCGGTGGCCCACGACACCTCCGGGCAGTCGGTCAGCACCGAACAGGCGTCGAAACCGCGGGTGATCGAGTCGCCGACCGCGGCCAGTGAGCGCGGAGTGCGGTCCCAGGCCGGAGTGGGTCTGGGCGACGGCTTCGCGGCCCGCGCGGTGGTGCCCGTCGGGCCGGGGGAGTCACCGCCGACCGCGTCGCATCCGGTCAGTCCCGCGCCGCCGACAAGAGCCGCCACGACGGCCACGACAGTGACGACGAGGCCCCGCGAGCGGTGACCACGGTTCCGCATCCCCAGTTCCCCTCGTCCGTCTCGTCCGTCTCGTTCATCTCGGTCGTCCCGGTCGGCGCGTACCGACGTCAAAGGCCCGCCCCCAAGCGTCCTCCCGGGTGGCTGTGCGCGCCCGGGGGAGGCCTCGCGGACCCCCCGGCCGGCGGACCGTCACAGGTCCCGCCGGGTGAAACCTCCGTGTTTACGGGCGCTGGGACCGACGGTACGTCACACCCCTTGCGCCGCCGCACGGTAGCCTCGCCACGTGGCCGCCCTGCCACTGAACGAACCGCCAACCCAAAAGATGCCCGCTCTGTCCGGAGGTCCCAGTGACGACACGTGGAGTTCTCTACGTGCACTCGGCGCCGCGCGCGCTGTGCCCGCACGTCGAGTGGGCCGTCGCGGGCATGCTCGGCACACGGGTCAGTCTCGACTGGATCCGGCAGCCCGCCTCGCCCGGCACCTGGAGATCGGAGTTCTCCTGGAAGGGCGAGGTCGGCACCGCCTCCAAACTCGCCTCGGCGCTGCGCGGCTGGCAGATGCTGCGCTTCGAGGTCACCGCCGAGCCGTGCGCCACCGCCGAGGGCGAGCGCTACAGCTGCACCCCTGACCTGGGTATCTTCCACGCGGTGACCGGGATCCACGGCGACATCCTGATCCCGGAGGACCGCCTGCGCGCCGCCCTGGCCCGCTCTCAGCAGGGCGAGACGCGACTGGAGTCCGAACTCACCAAGCTCCTCGGCAAGCCTTGGGACGACGAACTGGAACCCTTCCGCTACGCGGGAGAGGGCGCCCCGGTCCGCTGGCTCCACCAGGTGGTCTGAGCCCAAAGGGGCGTTTTCGGGGGCGCGGGGAACTGCGCGACCAGCCCCCACCAGCCGGTCACCCACCCACAAACAACAAGTGGCCCAGCACCCCAGAAGGAGCCGAGCCACTCACCAACAAGCCAAGAACGGCCGAATCCAGACCGTCCAAGCTGTCTAGACCGTACGGAACGCCAGAGCCACGTTGTGCCCGCCGAACCCGAACGAATCGTTCAGCGCGGCGATCCGCCCGTCGACGGGCAACTTCCGGGCCTCCCCACGAACGATGTCCGCGGTGGCCTCCGCCTCGGGGTCGAGGTTCTCGACGTTGATGGTCGGCGGCGCGACCCGGTTGTAGAGCGCCAGCACCGTGGCCACCGACTCCACCCCACCGGCCCCACCGAGCAGATGCCCCGTCATGGACTTCGTGGCGGACACGGCGAAATGGTCGGCGTCGTCGCCGAACACCTTCCGCAGTGCCTTCAGCTCGGCCACGTCTCCGGCCGGCGTGGAGGTCGCGTGCGCGTTGACGTGCACGATCTCCGCCGGGTTCAGGTCGGTGTTGTCGAGCAGGTTCTGCAGGGCGTGGGCGATGCCCCGTCCCTCCGGCTCCGGCTGCACGATGTCGTGGGCGTCGGAGGAGATGCCCTGGCCGACCGCCTCCGCGTAGACGCGGGCACCGCGCCCGGCGGCGTGCTCGGCCGACTCCAGGACGATCACGCCGGCGCCCTCGCCGAGGACGAAGCCGTCACGGCTGATGTCGTACGGACGCGAGGCGCCCTGCGGGTTGTCGTTGTTCTTGGACATCGCCATCATGTTGCCGAACGCGGCGATGGGCAGCGGATGGATGGCCGCCTCCGTGCCACCGGCGACGACGACGTCGGCGCGGCCGGTGCGGATCATCTCGATGGCGTAGCCGATGGCCTCGGCACCCGACGCGCAGGCGGAGACCGGGGTGTGCACACCGGCGCGGGCGCCGACGAGCAGACCCACGTTGGCCGAGGGGCCGTTCGGCATGAGCATGGGCACGGTGTGCGGGGAGACGCGGCGTACGCCCTTCTCCTTGAGCACGTCGTACTGGTCGAGCAGGGTCGTGACGCCACCGATGCCGGAGGCGACGACCGTGCCGAGGCGGTGGGGGTCGACCGCCGTGTCCTCGCCGGCCTTGCCGGTGAATCCGGCGTCCGCCCAGGCCTCCTTGGCCGCGATCAGCGCGAACTGCGCCGAGCGGTCAAGTCGGCGGGCCTGCGGGCGCGGGATGACCTCGCCCGGCTCCACGGCGATCTGCGCGGCGATACGGACCGCCTGGTCGGCGGCCCAGTCCTGCTCCAGAGGGCCGACACCGGAACGTCCGGCGACCAGGCCCTCCCAAGTAGAGGCTGCGTCGCCACCCAGCGGTGTGGTTGCGCCGATACCGGTGACGACCACGGTGCGATTGGTCGGGCTCACGGGAATTCTTTCTCCAACGGATACGAGGATTCAGCGGCGCCACCGCCGGGTGGCGGGGCTAGCGGCACTCGGGGCTGAGAGGTGCTCAGCCCTGGTGCTTGAGGATGTACTCGGTCGCGTCGCCGACCGTCTTGAGGTTCTTGACGTCGTCGTCGGGGATCTTGACGTCGAAGCGCTCTTCGGCGGCGACGACGACCTCGACCATGGACAGCGAGTCGACATCGAGGTCGTCGGTGAAGGACTTCTCCGTCTGGACGTCCTCGACCGGGATGCCGGCGATCTCGTTCACGATGTCGGCGAGACCGGCGACGATCTCTTCCTGAGTGGCGGCCATGTCAGGCGCTCCTTCTTGTGTATCCAGAGGGTGTGGCGGTACTGCCGCCCGGAACGTTCCGGACGGAGTGCCTAGGGGAGGGTAACGACCGTCGCGGCGTAAACGAGACCCGCCCCGAAGCCGATGACGAGCGCGGTGTCGCCGCTCTTCGCTTCGCCGGTCGCCAGGAGCCGCTCCATAGCGAGCGGAATCGAGGCGGCCGAGGTGTTGCCGGTGGTGCGCACGTCACGCGCGACCGTGACGTGTTCCGGCAGCTTGAGAGTCTTCACCATCGAGTCGATGATCCGCTCGTTGGCCTGGTGGGGAATGAAGACGTCCAAGTCGTCCGCAGTGAGTCCGGCGGCTTCCAGCGCCTCCTTGGCGACCTTCGCCATCTCGAACACGGCCCAGCGGAACACCGCCTGGCCTTCCTGCGTGATCGCGGGGAACTTGACCTTGCCCCGGGAGTCCACGGGCAGCCGGGACACGTCGCCGCTCCGGAACTCGTCCCACGGCACGGTCTGCTTGATCGTGCTGGACTTGTCGCCCTCGGAACCCCAGATGGTGGGACCGATGTGCGGCTCCTGGGAGGGTCCCACGACGACCGCGCCCGCGCCGTCACCGAACAGGAAGGCCGTCGCGCGGTCCTCCAGGTCGGTCAGGTCGGACAGCCGCTCGACGCCGATGACGAGCACATGCTCCGCCGAGCCGTCGACGATCATGCCCTTGGCCAGGGTCAGTCCGTAGCCGAAGCCGGCGCAGCCCGCCGAGATGTCGAAGGCCGCGGCCTTCGCCGTACCGAGCTTGTCGGCGATCTCGGTGGCGACGGCCGGGGTCTGGCTGAAGTGGGAAACGGTCGAGACGATGACGGCGCCGATCTGCGCGGCGTCGATCCCGGCGTCGGCGATCGCCTTGCCGGACGCCTCGATCGACATGGCGGCGACGGTCTCCTCGTCGTTCGCCCAGTGCCGGGTCTCGATGCCGGAGCGCGAACGGATCCATTCGTCGGACGAGTCGATACGTTCGAGGATCACCTCGTTCGGCACGACACGAACCGGGCGGTAGCCACCCACACCGAGGATGCGCGCGTACGGGGCGCCCTTGCGGGCCTTGATCTTCGCCATGCTCTGTCGGCTCCTTACGCGCTCAGGTCGGAGGCGTGCTCGGCGATGAGCTCGCGAGCCGCGTCGAGGTCGTCGGGTGTCTTCAGCGCCAGCGTCTTCACACCGGGCAGCGCGCGCTTGGCGAGACCGGTCAGCGTGCCGCCGGGGCACACCTCGATCAGCGCGGTCACGCCGAGTTCCTTGAAGGTCTCCATGCACAGGTCCCAGCGGACCGGGTTGGCGACCTGGCCGACCAGCCGGGAGACGACCTCGGCGCCCGTGGCGACGGTCCGGCCGTCCTTGTTCGAGACGTACGTGATCGTCGGGTCGGCCGGCGACAGCTCCGCCGCGGCCTTCGCGAGGACGTCGACCGCCGGGGCCATGTGGCGGGTGTGGAACGCGCCCGCGACCTTCAGGGCCACCACCCTGCGTACGCCCTCGGGCTTGTCCGCCTCCAGGGCGGCCAGCTCCTCCAGCGTGCCGGCGGCCACGATCTGGCCCGCGCCGTTCACGTTCGCCGGGGTCAGGCCGAGCTTCTCCAGGTGCGGAATCGTCACGTCGGGGTCGCCGCCGAGCAGCGCCGACATACCGGTGCGCGTGACGGCGGCGGCCTCGGCCATCGCCAGGCCCCGCTCGCGTACGAGCTTCAGCGCGGCCGTGTCGTCCAGGACACCCGCGAGGACGGCGGCCGTGAACTCACCGACGCTGTGGCCCGCGACGGCGGCAGGCGCCTGGGCACCGAGCGCGGCGGCGGACAGGAGACCGGCGGCGACCAGCAGCGGCTGCGCGACGGCCGTGTCACGGATCGCGTCCGCGTCGGCCAGCGTTCCGTAGTGGGCGAGGTCGAGCCCGATGGCGTCCGACCACGCGGCGACGCGGTCGGCACCGCCGGGGAGGTCGAGCCAAGGAGTCAGGAAGCCGGGCGTCTGGGCACCCTGGCCGGGAGCGACGAGTACGAGCACTTACACACTCTCTCTTGTGGACGGGCTCGGCCGCCCGTGGGGACAGGGACGAAGAACAGCAGAGGGAATTGTAGGTCCCCGACAAAAGCACTAGAGCTGGGGATCGCCGGCGGCCAGACGTCCCAGGATCAGCGCGATCCGCAGCGTGAACGCGGAGCGTACGTCGGAAGGCGACCAGCCGGTGACGTCAGTCACACGTCGAAGCCGGTAGCGCACGGTGTTGGGATGCACGAAGAGCATCCGGGCCGCCCCTTCGAGACTGCTCGCCTGTTCGAGATAGACGCTCAGCGTCTCCAGGAGCGCGGACCCGGCCTCCTCCAGTGGTCTGTAGATCTCCTCCACCAGTTGGTCGCGGGCCGCAGGGTCACCGGCGATCGCGCGCTCCGGCAGGAGATCGTCCGCCAGTACCGGCCGCGGGGCGTCCTGCCAGGCGAAACACGCCTTGAGCCCGGCGGCGGCGGCCTGCGCGGAACGGGTCGCGGCGAGCAGGTCGGGCACCACGGGACCGGCCACCACGGCTCCGGCGGCGTACGGCCCGATCAGGGACTTGGCGACGGCCAGGGGATTGTCGCTGCCGCCCGCGATGACGACCAGGCGGTCACCGAGGACACCGGTGAGCACCTGCAGCTTGGCGTGCCGGGCGGCCCGCCGGATGGCCTCGACGGTCAGCTCGCTGTCGCCGTCGGGTGCCGTGCCCAGCACCACGCACACATGCTCGGGCGAGCTCCAGCCGAGGGCCGCGGCCCGGGACACCGCCCCTTCGTCCGCCTCGCCGGAGAGCACCGCGTTCACCACCAGCGACTCAAGCCGGGCGTCCCAGGCGCCGCGGGCCTCGGCGGCCTGCGCGTACACCTGGGCGGTGGCGAAGGCGATCTCCCGGGCGTACACGAGCAGCGCCTCGCGGAGCACGTTCTCGTCGCCCGGGGCCGCGACCTCGTCGATCGCGGACTCCATCACCTCGATCGTCGTCCGCACCATCTCCACGGTCTGGCGCAGGGTGATCGCCCTGGTCAGCTCGCGCGGGGCGGTGCCGAAGACGTCCGTGGAGATCGCCTGGGGAGCGTTCGGATGCCGGAACCACTCCGTGAACGCGGCGATACCGGCCTGCGCGACGAGGCCGATCCACGACCTGTTCTCCGGAGGCATCGCCCGGTACCAGGGCAGCGTCTCGTCCATGCGCGCGATGGCCTGGGCGGCGAGGCTGCCGGACGACTTCTCCAGCCGCTTCAGGGTCGCGGTGTGCGCATGGGCGGCACGCGCCGCGCGTTCGCGTTCGGTGTTGCTGGGTTCGGGTTCGGGCACAGAACAAGACTGCCTCATCGGGACGACAGGATGCGGCGGCGGGTCGCGGGTGGCGCCGCCGACGGGTCTACCGTGGGGGCGTGATGGACGTACGGCGCGCCGACGAGCGCTACCGCGGAGGCGATCCGGCGGCCGGGATCGAGTCCCTGCACGCCTTCTCCTTCGGCCCGCACTACGACCCGGACAACCTCCGCTTCGGAGCGGTCATCGCCTGCAACGAGGAGCGTCTGGCCCCCGGCGCCGGCTTCGACGAGCACCCGCACAGCCACACCGAGATCGTCACCTGGGTCGTCGAGGGCGAGCTGACCCACCGGGACAGCACGGGCCACGAGTCGGTCGTACGCCCCGGGGACGTCCAGCGCCTGAGCTCGGCGGGCGGCGTCCGCCACGTCGAACGCAACGACGGCGACCGGCCGCTGCGCTTCGTCCAGATGTGGCTCGCCCCCCTGGAGCCGGGCGGCGACCCCGCGTACGAGATCGTCCGCGGCATAGCGGACTCCACGCCGTACGCGGTCCCGGAGGCGGCCGCGATGCTCCACGTACGCCGCCTGACACCGGGGGAGCGCACGGCGGTACCGGACGCGCCCTTCCTGTACGCGCATGTCGTACGCGGCGAAGTCCTGCTGGGCGGCGAGGTGTTGCAGGCCGGGGACGCGGCGCGCATCACGGATGCGAAGGACGTGGCGGCGGTGGCCCGGGACGAGACGGAGCTGCTGCTCTGGGAGATGACAGCGGGCTGACCGAACGGGCGGGCCATAGGCGGGTGATGGCGTGCTGCTGGTCTCCTCCTCTGGTCGGAGTCCGGGGTTCGACCGTGGGCGGATGACGGGGAGATCACCGCGTCGGAAGCTGCGGGCATGACTTCTTCACAAGCATCCGCCGGGGACCCGGTGGCCATCAGGGTCGAGGGGCTGACCAAGAGGTACGGCCGTAGAACGGCGGTCGACGACCTGTCGTTCACGGTCGGGTCCGGAAGGGTGACGGGGTTCTTCGGCCCGAACGGAGCCGGGAAGACCACGGCGCTCAAGGCGGTCGTCGGCCTGTCACGGCCCACCGCGGGCCGGGCGTTCGTCCGGGGCACGCCAGTCAGGACGATCAAGCCCGACGCCCGCCTGCTCGGCGTGTACATCGAGCCGTGCGGGGCCCATCCCGGCCGGACCGGCCGGGCGCACCTGCGGTCACTGGCCGCGCTGGCCGGACTGCCCGGCCGCCGAGTCGGTGAGGTCCTGGAACTGGTCGGCCTGGAGGAGGCGGCCCGGGGCAGGGTCGGGAAGTACTCGATGGGCATGCGGCAGCGGCTCGGGCTCGCCGCGGCGCTGCTCGGCGATCCGGAGATCCTGGTGCTGGACGAGCCGGTGAACGGCCTGGACCCGCAGGGCATTCGCTGGTTGCGGACGTTGCTGCGGGAGCGGGCCGCGAACGGAGGCACGGTCCTGCTGTCCAGCCACATGCTGGGTGAGGCTGCCCAGACCGTCGACGACGTGATCGTGATCGACCGGGGCCGGCTGGTCCACGAAGGCCCGATCCGGGACCTCGAACGGTCCGGGCGGAGCGGGGTCGTGGTGCGCACCGCCGAGGCCGAGCGCCTGTCGGGCCTGGTGGTCGCGGCAGGTGGCCGCACGGAGCGCGAGGACGGCGGCGGGCTGCTGGTCGAAGGTCTTGAGGCCGCGGAGGTGGCACGGCTGGCCCACCGCGAAGGTGTCCTGCTGGAGGAGATCGTCCGGCGGACCGCTTCGCTGGAGGATGTCTTCTTCGGTCTCACGGACGGGACGAGCCGATGAGCCGTCTGCTGCGAGGCGAACTGATCAAGACCGTGACCACCCGGACCGTGCTGGGCTTCGCGGTGGGCGGGGTCGCGTTCGCGGTCCTCAACGTTCTGGTGGTCGCGGTGGCGTCGGGCACCCTGGACGAGGTGGCCGAGAAGGAGGAGGCACTGTCGGGGTTGCCGATCCTGCTGCTGCTCTGGGGGCTGGTCGGCGCGGCAGGGGAGTACCGGCACCGGACGGCCGCGCCGGCGGCTCTGGTGGGCCGCCGTGACCGCGGGGTCGTGCTGTCGGCGAGAATTGCCGCTTACGCGCTGACCGGGCTCCTGCTCGGCGCGCTGACGACCATGGTGTCGGTCGGGCTCGCGTTGCCGCTGCTGAGTGACCAGCCCGGTCCCGACCTCACCTCGGGAGACGTCGGTGCCGTCGTGGCGGGCAACCTCGTGGCGTTCGTCCTGTCCGCGATCCTGGGCGCCGCCCTCGGCGCCCTGATCCGTAGCCCGGTCCTGGGAGTGGTCGTCCTGCTGCTCGTGAACTTCGCCGTGGTCCCGCTGCTGTCCGGGGTCTGGGAATCGGGAGTCAACCTCACGCCGTTCGGCGCGGCCGGAGTTCTGAGCCGGATGACGCACGACACCACCCTGTCGGTGGTCTCCGCCGGATGGGTGCTGGCCGCGTGGACGGTCGCGGTCACGCTGGTCGCGGTCGTCGTCGAGCGACGGCGCGATCTGGCGTGAACCGGCTCCCTCGGTGGGCCCGGGCGGCGTACGACCTGCTGGTCGCACGCCGGTCGGCGCTGTTCGACCTCGCGCTGGCGGTGATCACGACCGGCGTGGAGCTGGGGCAGCTCTTCGACGGCGAGACCCCGGTCGGCGTGGTCCGGGTCGGCGTGATCCCGGTCGGCGTGGTCCCGGTCGTGGTGACGGTGCTTGCCGGCTCCGTCCTGCTCGTCCGCCGCCGGGCCCCCTTGGCGGTGCTCATCGCGGCCTGTGCGGGAGCCGCGGTGCTCGTGCCGCTGGGCTACTCCCCGGGCGGGGCGCCCGTCGTGGTCGCTCTTGCCTCGCTCGCCGACCTGCGGGACCGAAGGGTCTCGGTGGCGGCGCTCGTGCCGACGGCGCTGTTCCTGCTGTTGGCGAGCATCTCGTCGCTGCCCATCCCGATCGGCGCCTGGGCGCTCGGCTCGTACCTGCAGACCCGGCGGCGCTACACCTGGGCGCTGGAGGACCGCGCGGCCACCCTGGAACGTGAGCGCGAGCAGCTCGACCAGATCGCGGCACAGCGGGAACGGGCATCCATCGCCCGCGAGCTCCACGACATCGTCGCCCACTCGGTCACCGTCATACTGATCGGCGTGCGCGGCGCCCGGGACATCCTGCCGACCTCACCCCGGGTCGCGGCCGAAACCCTGGAACGGGTCGAGGCCAGCGCGGAGCAGAGCCTGGCCGAGCTCCGCCGGATCCTCGTCCTGCTGCGCACGCCGGACAACAGCGCGCAGCGGCGCCCGCAGCCGTCGCTCGACCAGCTGGCCGAGCTGGTCGCCGGATACCGGACGGCCGGGATGCCGGTCCGGCTGGAACTCACCGGCAGGGCACGGCCGTTGGCCGGCGGCCTCGAACTGTCGGCCTACCGGATCGTCGAGGAGGCGCTGACCAATGTGCTCAAACACACCGATCCCACGCAGGTCACGGTGACGCTCGACTACGGCCGGACGCAACTGGACGTCACGGTCGAGGACAACGGCGGCGGCCACGATCCCGTCCCGTCGGCAGACTCGGCCGACGGGCACGGCATCCTCGGGATGCGCGAGCGGGCGGCGGTGGCAGGCGGCAGCCTCGACGCCCGCCCCACCGCAGACGGATTCCTGGTGACCGCCCGGCTGCCCGTCGGCGAGGCGGCATGACCATCCGCCTGCTGATCGTCGACGACCAGGAGCTGATCCGGACCGGCTTCCGTCTGTTCCTGCAGACCCAGAACGACCTGGAGGTCGCCGGCGAGGCCGCCGACGGCCACGAGGCACTCACCCAGGCCGCCGTGCTGCGCCCCGACGTGGTCCTGATGGACATCCGCATGCCGCGCATGGACGGTATCGAGGCCACCTCCCGGCTGACCACCGCCGGTTCCTCGCCGCGGGTGCTGGTCCTCACGACCTATGACCTGGACGAGTACGTCTTCGGCGCGCTGCGGGCGGGCGCCTCGGGTTTCCTGCTCAAGGACGCCTCCCGCGAGCGCCTGCTGGAAGCGATCCGGGTCGTGCACGCCGGCGAGGCGCTGCTGTCGCCGTCGATCACCCGCAGACTCATCGAGGACTACGCCACCCGCGCCGAACCGCTCCGGCCCCCGAGCCGGCTGCTGGCCGGTCTCACTCCCCGGGAACGGGAGATCCTCCTCCTGGTGGCTCGGGGCCTGTCGAACCCGGAGATCGCCGCGCACCTGGTCGTGACCGAGGCCACGGTGAAAAGCCACGTCGGCAGCGTGTTCGCCAAGCTCCACCTGCGCGACCGCGCCCAAGCAGTGGTATTCGCCTACGAGAACGGCTTCGTCCTCCCCGGGGGCTCAGGCTGATCCTGCGACCGCCGGGGCGTCCGTGCGGATGTCGAGAGGGGAAGCGCTGGTGACGTGCGTCACGTAGCTGCTTCAGCGCCGCAGCTCCGCGAGCACCGCGTCGGTGAACGCGGGCCACACCTCGGCCGCCCACGGTCCGAAGGTGCGATCGGTCAGGGCCACGCAGGCCACCTCCGCGTCCGGGTCGATCCACAGGAACGTACCGGACTGGCCGAAGTGCCCGAAGGTACGAGGCGAGGACGAACTGCCCGTCCAGTGGGGGGACTTGGAGTCGCGGATCTCGAAGCCGAGGCCCCAGTCGTTGGGATTCTGGTGCCCGTACCCCGGCAGGACGCCCTTCGTCCCCGGGTACTGCACGGTCATTGCCTCGGCGACCGTCCGAGGGTCGAGCAGCCGCGGCGCCTGCACCTCGGCGGCGAACCGCACCAGGTCGTCGACGGTGGAGACCCCGTCCTTCGCGGGGGAGCCGTGGGGGGAGCCGCCGGGGGAACTGTCGAGGGTCGTCGACGTCATCCCGAGCGGTTCGAGGACCGCCTGCTTCAGATACTCGGCGAAGGGAATCTCCGTGGCCTTCGCGATGTGCTCGCCCAACTGCTCGAACCCGGCGTTGGAGTACAGCCGCCGCTGTCCGGGCGGAGCCGTCACCCGATGCTCGTCGAAGGCGAGCCCACTGGTGTGCGCGAGCAGATGCCGCACGGTGGACCCCTCGGGCCCGGCCGCCTCGTCGAGGTCGACGGCCCCCTCCTCGTACGCGACGAGAGCGGCGTAAGCGGTCAGCGGCTTCGTCACGGAGGCCAGCGCGAACCGCTGCGAGGCGGGACCGTAAGCCCCGAGCACGACACCGTCCGCCCGCACGACGCCAACGGCAGCGGTAGAAACGGGCCACTTCTCGACCAGCGCAAGACTCTCCACAGACATGCACCAGAGCCTACGGTCCCCCTGAGCCCGCAGATTCTTGAGGGGCGCGGGGAGCGGCGCAGTCTTTCGTCTTTCAGGGGCGCGGGGAACTGCGCGACAAGCCCCCACCGGCCCGCGGGTGACCCCGGTCGGGTGTCAACCGCGGGCCGGTGGGGGCTTGTCGCGCAGCTCCCCGCGCCCCTGACGGGGCATGGCCACCCTGGCCCGTCAGCGATACGCGGCAAACCTGC
>NZ_LIPP01000080.1 GCF_001418335.1 Streptomyces aurantiacus
CAACACGCCCACTCACAGTCGGGAACGCTCGCGTGCCCTACGGACACCGCGAGGGCGCGACACCGCTTGGACAGTGGGTGGCAGAACAACGATGGGCGTACGGGGCCGGGCAGATGAGCGGCCAGCGCGCCGCGCGGCTGGAGAAGCTCGGCATGGTCTGGTCCCTCGCCGATGAACGCTTCCAGGAGAACCTCGAAGCCGCCAAGGCGTACTACGAGCAGCACTGGACACTGTGCGCGCCCCGGTCCGCGAGCGTGCTGGACCGGCCGTTGGGGATGTGGCTCGCGAATTTGAGGCGGCAGGGTGCGCTGGACGGACACCCCGAGTGGGAGAGCGCGCTGCTTGAGGTCGATGAGGACTGGAACCCCAAGTGGCCGGCGGACTGGCAGAGGCACTATGCCGCGCTGCGGGAGATGGTCGCGGAGGAGAACGTGCCCGTGCACGTCGAACCCGGGGTCACTGTGCACGGCATGGACATCGGCCGGTGGTTGGAGCGGATGCGCAGGCACGCCATCTGGCACCAGCTGACGGACGGACAGCGCGAGCGCCTGGAGCAGCTCGGCATCACACCGCTTGCCCCGGAGCCGGAGGCGCCGGGGAAGTCGCCCCAGGCGCCCCTGGGGGCCTTCGAGAAGGGCGTGGCAGCCCTCGCGCAGTACAAGGCCCGCACCGGCTCTGTGACGGTCCCCAGGGCCCACGTAGAGGCGTTGCCGGACGGGTCGGAGGTCAAGCTCGGGGTCTTTCTCAGCAACAGCAAGAGCCGCCGGGCCAAGCTGACCGCCGACAAGCTCGCCGCGCTGGCCGGCCTCGGGCTGGAGTGGGCGGCAGAGGAAGGAGCGGCGTGATGGCCTCGCGCGACGAAGAGCAGCGTGTGCAGGAAGCCGTACAACGGCATGTGCGCCGCCGTGCCTTCGCGGAGGCGGAGCAGGTCATCTCGTTGGTGCTGGCCGATCCGCAGGTGCAGGAGGCGAGGGCACAGGTCGAGGCGGCGGAGACGGAGCTCGGTATGGAGCTGTCCGCCCGTCTCCAGTCCTTCCAGGACCGCTACGACCAGGCCGTGCGCGACGGCGACGTGGCCCGGCTCACCGGGATCTGTCCGGGCAAGCACGGCCGCTGGGGACGGATCTGCGTCCTGGACGACGGTCACGAGGTGTCGATGGAGGAACCGCACTGGGGGCGCAACAGCGAGGGGCAGCCGATCGCGTGGGTGGGCAGCGCGCCCGACGACTGGTGAGTGCACCGGGTCGTGCCGCCACCCTCGGACCCGTCGGCGGCGGCGTACGGCTGGTAGGCAGGACCTGGGGCGTGCTGGGCGGCCCGGGGTCTTTCGCTGCTTTGTGCCAGCGGCCCAAGATTCCAGGGCGTACACGCACTTCAGTGCGATGTCGAGGGCACTGAGGTGCAGGCATCGCACTGGTGTGCGTGTAGGACCTGGGGTTCCGGGCCTCTCCCTCTACGCTTTCGAGTCCCGCGCCGGCGCTTCCCGGCCAGCTGATCCCCGCTGGCCAGAGCACCACTACGAATTCGCAACACTCGCCGCACGGGCCGCCCGCCGCCCGTATCAACGTCTTCATGGCCACCACACCGTCCCGCGGCTCCGGTCGCGCCCGCCGCCGTACCCGGATCACGCCCCGTCGCGCTGCCGTTCCGATCGGCTCCCGCGCCCCGCGCCGCCGCACCCGTACCTCCCGGGAGGCCGGGCAACCGGCCGTCCCCGCACCAGCGGACCGGTGGACGCGCATCCAGCAGGCCGCTGGCACCCTGGCTGCCCTGGGCACCCTCGCCGTAATCGCCTTCACCTGGCTGTCGATCCAGCAGGTCAATAACGAGCACGCCCTCACCCGCGAAGGACAAGTCACCGACCGGTACAACGCCGCCGTCAGCAACATCGGCGACGACTCCCTCGAAGTCCGCCTCGGCGGCATCTACGCCCTGCAGCGCATCATGGAGGACTCCCCCCGCGACCAGCCCGCCATCGTCAACGTCCTGTCCACCTACATCCGCAGCCACGCGGCCAAGCCCAAGAAGCCCACCCCCGGCAGAGAACCGGACAGCGACATCCAGGCCGCTGCCACAGCACTCGCCACCCGCAACAGTGACCACGACGGCACTGTCCGCGTCGACCTCCACGGCGCGGACCTGCGCGGCGCAGAACTGACCGGCGCGGACCTGCGCGGCGCGAGCCTGACCGACGCGGATCTGGGCGCGAACCTAACCGGCGCGGATCTGCGCGACGCGAACCTGACCGGCGCCGACCTGACCGGCGCGTTCCTGCACGGCGCGGATCTGCGCGACGCGGATCTGCGCGACGCGAACCTGACCGGCGCCAACCTGAGCGGCGCGAAGCGGTAGCGCACCGCTCCTCGGCTGTGACGACGATGTCCGAACCAAAGGCACGGTGGGCCACCAGCCAGTAGCGGCAGTGAGTTGCTGATGCCCGCCACCTACGACGACAGCACGGCGGCCGCGGACCTCATCAGCCATCCGCGCGGCGGCGAGCCGCCCGCCCTGATCCCCGCCGACCGGCTCGCGCAGGGGCTGCGCAATCTTCCTGTCGACGCACCCGAAAAGGCGCCCGTGTCATGAACAGCTACGCCGTGCTCTACGACCCCGAAGGCCGGATCGGCACTCAGAGAGTTATCGGCGTACTAAGGCTGCCAACAGGCCCACGCCAGCCATTGCGACAGTGAGCGGAGGCACCAGCGACGGGTGGAGATAGGTGACGTGGGCCAGCCCGGCGGCAAGCATCAACCCCGTAGCGATCCAGGGCGTGTAGTCAGGGCGGGGCGTGTTCGGGCCGGTCGGCATCAACGGCTCCTTCGGGGCGGGCGCACCATCGGTGCGCAACAGGTGTAGACAACGCTGCCCCGCAGCTTGAGCAGAATGGAAAAGCAGCAGGCAGCAGGGCTCGGCCACGAGTGAACCGAACGGACACCAGCGTGGAAGCAGGGCAAACTCGCCGCCGTTCCCGAGCTGTTGTGCAGGGAGGATCACTCGCACCACGCAGCCGCCACTCTGCATGGAAAGTCGGTAACGGCGTTTCCGGTACACCCCCCGCGACGACATAGCTCTCAGATCACTCAGATCACTTTCCGTAAGGTACTCGCGACTCAAACCTCACATGACCTGCAGGTATGCACTCATCCGGAGGCGGGGACTTGTGCAGAGCTCTTCACACTTTTTCCTCGGTAAAGGGCCATCTGTGCTTTTCCACCCCATAAGACCCGGTGTGGTGCTACGTGATGCGGTAGAGGCTGCGCCAAGTGTTGCGCTGAGAGCCTGAAGCTGTCGGGGATCTTGGATACGGCCAGGGACCCCGGTGCTACTCGCTTCGTTGTCGCCCACCGAAAACAAGATCCCCGACAGCATCAGGCACTCAGCGGCACGTCTGCGAGGTGCTCCCAGGTGATGTGCCGCCGGTCGTGCCACTGCGCGACCAGGGACAGCTTCTGTGCCCGCAGCGTGACCGGCTCGCCGGGATGGTCGGACAGCAGCACCTTCATCTCACGGCGGTCGGCGCGCTGCGGACCGGCGACTCCGTACGCGCCCGTCAGGTGCGGGTAGTAGGCGCTGGGGAGGAGCGGGAAGCGGGCGGCGGTGACCTCTGCGTCGACGCGGGTGGTCAGCTCCCAGAGGTGGCGTGCCGGGGCGCCGGGCCGGGCGGGGAACTCTATGCCGACGGTGCCGATCGTGGGCCGGTCGAAGACCAGGTCGAAGGGGGCGATGCTCTCGCATGCCGCGCGGACCCGGTCGACGATGGTGTCGATCTCGGTGGAGGTGTACGCCGCCACGGGGCCGCCGTGCATGACGGTGGTGTGCATCCACCGCGCCGCGACCGGCGCCAGCCCCGGCCGGTGGGTGAGCTCCCGGTAGGGGCGTACCAGCGCTTCGTCCAGGACCTGCGGGTCGAACAGAAGGTGCCAGTGCAGATCCGCGCGGCCCGCCGGCCACGGATACTCATGCTGCTCCACCCCGGCAAAGAAGTCGTGCACAACAGCCCCCTCCCGTACGGCGATTCGGCGTCACGCTACCGACCGAGGCACGCCGGGTCACGCGGCCCGGACGGCTCCGCGGGCACGGACCACCTGGCGCAGCTCGGTGCGCGCCGTCGGCATGGAGGGGGCGGTCTCCACGTAGGGGTACCACCGCGACCGTACGGACAGCGGAGGCCACCACCACGGCCTCCCCCTGATCGTCGCCCGGCGCCGCCTCCCCCGTCGGCGCCGGGCGACCCCCGCGAAGCCCCGGCGAGCGCTGTCCACCAGCAGCCGCCCGGGGGCTTCTCCTTTGGTCTCGCCCTGTCCCTCGCTGGAGGGCTTGCTGATCAGTAATCGCCGTCCGGCATGGGGTCGCCGGCCCTGACCGCCGCGCAGCGGGTGCAGGTGCTGTTGCGGCAGGTGTCTTGCTTCGCGTTGCGCCGGTACTCGGCACAGTATGGCTGCCGCCACGGGTAGGGCACTGCGTCTACCGCCCTCTGGGCAGCCGCCCGGGCCTCGGCGAGCGCGTTCGGGTTGTCCTGGCCGTCCAGGAGCCGCAGCGCGCGGTGCAGGGCCTCACGGGCTGCCGTGGTGTTGGGGGCACGACGGGCGGTTCGGGGCACATGAACTCCTCGGTCTCAGAAGCTGTGTCAGAACCGGTGATCAGTGACGTTCCGTAACGCCGAGGCTGGCGACGGACTGGCCGTCTTCACGGTCTTTACATCGGTACAGCCGTTGGCGAGCTGAGACTGATCATGGTCGGCTAGCCGGATCATCCCGTCAGCGTTCCGCCCGCGCCCCCTATATGGGTGAACAGGCACTCAATCTGGGATAGCTTGTTGTTGCGGGGGCAGCACCCTCACGTGAAACGTCATCTCCTGGCTGCCGCTGCGGCCGCTATCACTTTCCTGGCTACCGCACCGACGTTCGCCTCGTCTGCGGCCCCCACCAGTGAGTTCCACGGCTGCCCGTCGGGCTACACGTGCTTGTGGGAGCACGCCAACTACAAGGGGACGCGCGTTTCCTTCCCAAACAAGTGCTCGAAGGAGCTAGTGCCAGTACCCGCCCACATGCGCGATAAGGCGAGCTCCGCGTACATGTCACGCCTGACTGGCGGTCTTCGCGTATCTCTGACGGACACCTTGGACGGAACCCATATCCGCCAAGGCATCACCATCGGGGCAGGAGATAAGGTGCCCTTCCTGAACGTCGCCGGCAAGGCACAGATGAACGACAGCATCGACGTGGTGTGGTTCAGTCACGGCCACGGGCTGTGCCCGTAGACCGGGCCGATGTCACAGGCCAGTCCACAAGGCCGCCTGCAGCCACTTGAGGCCTCGCGCGCTCGTACCGGCCTTGACATCCGGCGGGCCGACGTCACCAGCGCCCAGATTGGCTACGGCGACGTCATTAGGGACCAACAAGGCATCTCGAAGCGGCCCCAATCTGTGAAGATTGTCGCGCATAAAGTCGGCCTGAGATAGATCCACTTGGCCCTTCTGCGTGTCACTCGTGGAGCCGGTTCAGATCGTCGCGGCACAAGCTCCCCTGCGGAGTTGCTGTGGTGGATCCGGAAGAGCACGCCGCAGCCACACCACGAGTTGCACCATGCGACGAATCACGCGGCGACCGGGATGCCTTGGGCGTTGCGGAGCCCGTGGTCCCAGGTTACTGACGTACAGCCCTGAGTAGGGCGGGTGTGGCTGACACGGGTCGTAGGCCCGGGGCTATTCACGGCGGCGATTCCTGCGATGTCGGAGCCCAGACCTATACCGTCAGGGCACCCGACCGCATGAGTCGGGGTCGGACTTCTTGACGCGGTGAGCGTCGGGTGCCCCATTCCACGTCGGCACGAAGTCGTGAACGATTTTCACTTTCATTTCTCTTTCCGCAGCCTTACGTTCTGCGTCTTTGTCCGACGCTAGTGCGAGCGTGTCGTCCTGCGTGAGTGTCCAGCGCTGCGCGCTGGAGTCGTTGAACGACAGCACAGCCATGACGGTGGTGAAGCCGTCCGCGGGATCATCTGACATTTTCATTCGCTTAGCGAAGGCGGCGCGGTCCGCAGTGAAGTGTGTACACGGCGGCAAGTTCGGAAGCATGACGACCTTTACTTCATCGGTACCGCCTGTGTGCAAGTAGGCCGTGAGGTGTTTGACAGGGCGGGACGAGGTATTGGCAATGGTCGTGGAGTACCCGTCGATGTTTTGCTCCCACCAAACGAGCATCTCGGCTTGAGCGCGGGCTTCTTGTTTCCTGGCGTCTTCGGCTTGCTCCAGCATGACCTTCGTTGCTTGGTATCCGGCCCATGTAGCGACCGCAGTGAACAGGAGACCTGCACCGGCGGTGAATGCTCCTACGGCTGCTGCGACTTGCGTCCAATCGCGCGGCTGTCTGTCGGCCCGCCGATGCCGGCGCTGGCGTATGGTTTGGAGCCGCGCACGGCTGCTGCCACGCATCCTGCCAGTACGCCGAAGCCGCGGTACGACCATGTCCGTCCCTCCCCAGTGCTCTCCAGGAGCAACGAGCAATCCCTCCACTTGATGTGCTGGCACAGCAGACTCTTGTGCCGGCGGTCGTAGCGCTGGGCGACCAGTGACAGGTGGGTGGCCCGCAGCACCACGGGGCCGCCGGGGTGGTCGGAGAGCCAGGCCTTCATCGTCCGGCGGTCGGCCCGCTCGGGGCCGCCGACTCCGTAGGCGAGCGAGACGTGCGGGTAGTAGCCGTCGTCCAGGATCCTCGGGAAACGGCCGCCGGTGACGTCGGCGTCGACGGCGGTGGTCAGCTCCCACAGTCGGCGGGCCGGTGCGCCCGGCCGCGCTGCGCACTCCACCGCGACCGTGCCGACCGAGTGCCTGTCGTAGATCAGGTCGAACGGAGCGGTCGTGGCGCAGGCCTCGCCGACCCGGTCGACGATGGCGGTGATCTCCGCCTGCGTGTACTGGTCCACCGGGCCGCCGTGCATGACCGTGGCGTGGACCCACCGGGCAGGAACCGGTGCCAGGCCCGGGCGATGGGTCAGCTCCCGGTACGGGACCACGAGCTGTTCCTCCACCAGTGCTTCGTCGTACAGCAGGTGCCAGTGCAGGTGTAGGTTCCCGTTTCCGATGGCCCTCGGCACGGCGTTGACCAGCTCGGATGTTGGGCGTCTCACGCGGTGTCCTCGCGAGTTCGTCTCACTTCCGTGTCCTCTTGCGTGCGGTCCGGCAGTTAGGTCGGACAGCAATCCGATGCCCTGGCGAGACCGCATTGACGGTCGCTGTTCGCTGGACCGCTGGCCCGGCGGCTCCAATGGTCACAGCCCATGGGCCCCGATCGCTCCCAATCCCCGCGGCGGTGCCTTAAACAGCACCCGCAGTGGCCGGGACCCAACTGTCCACTCACCAAGCAACTGCCGATGCCGCCCGGAGTGTTGCCTCATGCCGGTGGGACTGACCCGAAACATCATTAAGGCTTTTGGGTTATGCCCATGCATACGGCCACCTGCGGGGAGGGGCGAGTCCGACTATGGCGTCGTGAGATGGCACCCTTCACGACGGTCACGGCGGCGCCTGGTCCGCAACTGCCTGCTGGTGGGCACAGCAGTGTTGTTCATCGTGCTGGCCGTATTACTGCTGACGACAGGAGACCTCGACGCTGACAACGGGCGCGCGGGCGTGGCGGGCCTTTTCGTGGGCATTGTGTCGCTGGCCGTGGCCCTCGCCGACCACTTCCGGCCCGATCTCTCGCCGCCCGATCCCGCTGTGCTGGCAGACAATCTGGCGCTGACGCTCAGGACGCAGTGGCTGGAGGAGGCAGAAGGACGCAGGCTACGCAATCCCCGGGTGTTGCCACTGGCTTGGTCGGCGACGTCCCGAAACGTCGCCGACCAGCACGGACCAGGGCTACGCTCCGAGTCGGGAGCGACCCACGCCGCACGGGTGCTGCGCATGCGTCTCAGTGGCCGCTTCGATGGCCGATTCGACGAAGTGACTCGCCAACTGGCGCAAGGCTTCGAGCGTCTGCCGAACCGACGATTGGTCGTCCTCGGTGAGCCGGGAGCCGGCAAGACGGTCGTCGCCCTGCTTCTTACGCTGGGTTTGCTTGCCGAGCGCGAGCAGGGCGGTACGGTCCCGGTGCTTCTGCCGGTCTCCTCCTGGGACCCGGTTCGCGAACCGCTCGACGGCTGGGTCGTACGGACCTTGGCCTCCGCGTACTACAACGGTCGCGCGGAGATCCCGCGCCTGCTACTGGATCACGGGCTCTTGCTGCCCGTACTCGACGGACTCGACGAGATCCCGGAAGCGGCGCGCCGTTCCGCGGTCCGGACGGCCAACCAGGCCATCGGCACCGAAAGACCGATCGTTGTCACCTGCAGGGCCGCCGAGTATGAGGATTTGATCCGCGGTGGTGCTCCCGTGCTCCGCCAGGCCCCGGTGGTGGAAGTCGAGCCGGTCAGCCCCGAGGACGTGATCGCTTATCTGCGGGACATGGACTGGCCCGACAGCCTGGGCGCGGACGCCTGGGACGAGATCTTCGAACACCTACGCGCCGAGCCGGACAGCGCCCTCGCGACAGCACTGTCGACTCCGCTGATGGTCTCCACAGCGCGGCTCGTCTACCAGCATGGCGCCGACCCTGCCGAACTGCTGGACACGGCCAGGTTCGACTGCCGGTACGCGGTGGAGGAGCACTTGACCCACCAGCTGCTCGATGCGGCCTACACTCCCGATCCATCCGCTGCTGGGTCCGATGCCAGGTGGTCCGCCGAGCAGGCTCGCCGCTGGCTGACTTTCCTGGCCGGGTATCTGCACGATCACCGTGAACGTGATCTCACTTGGTGGCGGATGAGTGACCGGCTGCTGTCACGGTGGGTTGTCCCGGCCATCGGGATTGGGGCAGGTCTGCTGCTGACGATCGCGTCAGCGGCGTGGATGGTGTTGGTTTACGGTGGCGACGTCCAGGAGATGGACGACACATCGTTCGTCTCGTCCCTGTCCGCGGTGATCGGTGGCGGCTTCGCGGTTCTGGCCACTGTCGTGTGCTACGCCCACCCCGGCCGTCCTCCCGGGCGGTTGTCTCTGGCGGTTCGCGGCTCCTGGGCACGGCTGAGGCGAGGATTCCGTAATGGTGTTGTCCTGACAGCAGTTTCTGTTGTGCCCGTCATCGCTGGCGCCACAGTCGTCATCTCCATTGCTCAGGACGGCAGTTCATGGTCCATGTCCGCCATCGAGTTCTATTTCCAGATGGTCATGGTCTGCGCCGCCCTGGCGACCGTTATCGGCCTCGCTCTTGCGGCTCACCAGTGGCTCGACGCGCCGCCGACCCGAGCCACGGCCCAGGTCGGTCCGTTGCACTCCCTCACCCAAGACCGCCGTTCCTCCTTGGTGGGGGCGCTGGTGTCCGGAACGGTCGTGGGCGCCGCTGGGCTCATCGCTTGGACCACGGGAGACTTCACGGGGCGGCTCGTCTTCCGGATCCTCACAGGCTGGGCGGGCTGGCCGGGCACGGTCGACCTGCGGGCACTCGCTCGCGACGGCCTGAACGTCATGCTCGACAACTTCGGATACGACTACGGGCTGATCCTCGGTCTAGCCATGCTGCTCCCCGCAACGGCCTTCGGGCTGCTTGTCCTCCTCACCCGCGCGTGGCCAAGATTCGTCGTCACCCGGCTACTTCTCGCGGTTCAGGGGCGTCTGCCCTGGCGGCTGATGGCGTTCCTTGCCGACGCCCGCGAACGGGAACTCCTGCGGCAGTCCGGCAGCGTGTACCAGTTCCGTCACGTCCGGCTGCAAGAGACGCTTGCCTCACGTACGACGCCGCACACTGTCCGCCCCCGTACGGATCGCCCGGCGAACCAGCCGGTTGTCAGCCGTCGTCTGGTCCTTGGGGCAGGAGCTGCCTCGTCAGCAGCCCTGATCACTGCGTTCGCCCTCCCCGAAGATGACAGCCTGGTTGTTTTCACTGGGCACAAAGGCGAGGTGGGACCGGTGGCATGGCTGAACGGTGGCCGCCGGATCGTCAGCGGGGACGACAAGGGCTGGGTCCGGATCTGGAACCGCGACGGGTTTTCGCTGCCGGCTCTCGGCCTGCCAAGGAAGCGCCCCGATACACCCAGGGTCACCGCAATCGCCTACGGCGAACGTGAAGAGGTCCTCGCGGTAGGCACCGACGAAGGCGCCGTGTACTTGCGGAGCTTCTGGGAGGGGCCATGGAAGAAACTGTCTACCCAGAGCGGCGGCGCCGACATCTTGGCGATCGCCTTCCAGCCCGGGGGACAGCTCCTTGCCGCATGCGACGAGGAGGGCCGACTGCACTTGTGGCACTGGCGCGACGGCCAGTACGGGCAATACGAAAACCAGGAGACTAAATTCCTGCAACACACGGGCCTGGCCTTCGACCATAGCGGAGCTCTGGCCGTTGCGGGTGACGATGGCGGTGTTCAGCTTGATCTGCTGAGCCATACGGGCAAGACCCGTACTCTTCCCGGCAAGGGCGCACGCTCGTTCATCTCGGCTTACGGGCAGGCCAGCTCCCTGAGTTTCAGCAAGGACGGCCACATGCTTGCCACCGTCGGCCAGATGGGCATGCCGCAGCTCTGGAATCTCCGCGACAGAAAGATCATCCAGGCACCGCGAACCGGCTGGGCTACCGCCGTGGCCTTCAGTCCAAACAACCCCGCTCAGCTCGCCATCGGCGACGACGACGGCGTCCTTTGGCTCTGGGACGCACAGACGGATCCCACCTCCGCCATCACGCTCCGCGGGCACGTCGGCGGAATCAACTCGCTCGCGTTCAACCCGGATGGAGACCGACTCGTCACCTCGGGCGACGACCGCACGCTGCGGCTCTGGGAGACAGCCTGAGCGGATCACGCCTTCTGCAAACCAATAAGGGTGTGGCTCTCCTCCGGGGAAGCTCTGAGCTGGGAGCCGCCAGCGGAACGTACGCCACAGCATCGAGGGCCCGAAGACGTCGGCACCCGTGGCAGACCATGCCAGGTCCTCCTCGATCTTCCCGTCCGTACGGCGGAGACTCGTCGAGACTTCGCCGACCACGCGCGGCATCGCCCACCGCCGAGCGGCAATGACGGGGATCATAGCTCCCGGTCTTGACCAGCTGCGACGTCCCCACGATCAGGCTGGAAAGGACTCGCTGTATAGATCGAGACCGGGAACAGCACTGCGATGAGTGAACGATCAGAGAGGAATTGTCCTGTCGCAGCGCATCCGTCAGACGACGGGCTTTCGACCTGCGGAGTCGTCATGTCGTCTGAGAACGCTGATGGGTCGGGTTCTCAAACGACATGGCATTCGCGGAAATCGCGCTCTGGTCGGCGTAGCGGCCGCTCAGCGGACCGGTGTCGTCTGGGCCAGGGCGATGCGCCAGTCGTCGCCCTGGCGGGTCAAGACGTAGGTCAGGACCCCGACCGAGGGCAGCTCGGACGAGCCCTGCGCCTCGGACCGTTCGTCGTGGATGGTCTTGGTGAGGCTGACGATAGCGACGTCTGGGGTGGTGAACCGGATGTCGTCGACCTCCAGCGAGGTCCGGATGTCCTTGAGCGGGGACGAGAGTGCTCCGGCCATGGCCGAAGCGAAGGCTTCACGCCCGAAGAGGCGCCGCCCAGCCAAGTTGACGAGCACCAAGTTTGCGGTGTGCAGCGCAGGCAGCACGTCCGGGTCGATCTGCGCCTCCTGGGACCGCGTGACCAACTCGCGAATCCTCTGCTCGTCGTCGGCGTCGTTGGCGGGGAGAGTGGAGTTCGTGGTGTCCATGGGGGGGGAACCTAGGACTTCAACTTAGGTTGAGGTCAACTCCTCTCGCTGGCCTGACAGCTGCCAGGTGTCCACACGGGTGTCCTGTCGCCTCGCGTCTGTCAGAGGGTGAGCCTCTGACCTGCTGCAGAACCGCTGGTACAGAGGGTCCTGGGTTCCGAGAGCGGTGTAGCTGCGGGCGAGCCGTCGGCTCAGTTCGGCAGTCGTGGCCAGATAGAGCTCGGAGATCAAACCCCACGAACGAAGCAAACACAGCAGCTCAGCGCGCGACGCAATGAGAATCCGCCAGCACGAACGAGAACGAGTGAGAATCCGACAGCTTCAATGCGACAGGACAGGAATGTGTCTCACCGCGCTGTCCTTTGGGCCGGACAAAGGCCACCGTCGATGAGAAAAGGACACGTGAAATTCGAGCTTACAGCAGGTCATCCCGGCCTGCCGGCCACGCGTGCCGACGGCTCTCCACGTGAGCGAAAAAGTCTTCCACGTTTGCAGCCACGAACTCCCCCTTATCCACGACCGGTTGCGATCACGCTACCCGGCCCTCCCCCGTCTGGTCAGGGGGCCGCAGGCCACCGGCGGCCACCGGCGCGGCGGCGTCGACGCGCAACGGGTCCGCGCCATGTTGACGGCGTCGGCACGGGACCGAGCCGGGCGGGGAGCAGAGGTGTCTCCTGACCCTGAGTTGCGTGTCACCCCGGAAGGACTTAAAAGCATCCTGGCCTGCGCAAAATCGGCAGTCAGGGGCTACCGGTCTAATCGGCAGACGAATCGGCGCTGAAATTGGAACCGAGATCGGAACCCCAGTTGGCACGCGGGCCAGACCCTCACGGCCCGTCGTCATCGGTCGCGCGGGCGCTTCCCGAACAGGGCCTGGCGCAGCGTCGTGGGTTGCAGTGGGGGGTCGGTGCGGCATTGGGGGCAGTGGCGGCCGTCTTGTGGTGGCGCGTCGTCGTAGAGCTCACCGGGCTGGCCGGTGAGCGGGAGTCCGCAGCGTTCACACAGCCTGGGCCCGGGCCCGAGTGAGGGCCCGGGTGAGGGAGCGTTGTCGGGTTGTCTGTTCTTCCCAGCGTTCACGCTGGGCTGCCCAGGCCTGCGTCTGCTCTTCGCGCTGCGCGCTGGCGGCGGCGGCGTGCTTCCTCCCTGACCACCCATGCCTCGTGGTCACCCGGATTGGCCAGGGCGTCGGCGAGGGTTTCGAACTGGCCGTGGCCGCAGCGTCGCCACACCATCCCGTACGGGCCCTCCGCCTGGAGGCGTCCCAGGGTGTGAACAGGACGGGGATCGCGTCCGCGTAGTCGTAGTAGCCGTCCCGCTCCTCGTCGGCCCCGTACGGGCCGTACCCCTGGTAGGTGCCGGACCATACTTTCCTGGTCTGCTGGAGAACGGTGTTCATCCGGTTCTTCAGCCGTTCGGGGCCGACACGGGTGCCGGGGTTGAAGACGACCGCGAGGGGCGGGTGGCCGTCCCGCCCGGTCGACGCGTAGCGGTTGCGCCACACCGGGGCCTCAAGCCCTTGGAGTCTTGGTCTTCAAGCGGAAGAAGGCGCGGTACTTCTCGAACTTCGCGGCCAGTACGCCGGGGGTTTCGGTGCAGCTGTCGACCTCTACGAAGAGCACCGGCAGGCCGGCCCCTGCGGGGTTTGGAGGACCGCATCGGTGCCCAGCCGCGAGGCGGCACCGCTGGTGGCCTGGCTGAGGGCCCATCCGGGAGTAGAAGTGATCTGCAGGGACCGTGGTGCGGTGGCGTATGCCGAGGGTGCCGCGCTCGGCGTCCCTGACGCACTGCAGGTCGCGGACGTCGACGGCAGCGCCCCGGCCAGTAGCCGATGACGAAAGGGATACCAATGTCCAACGACGACTTGCGTCCCACAATCGACTGGGACGAGTCGGCGCGCGGCAGCACCGGCGCTGTCTCGCCGTCCACCGGGCGCCGCCGGCTACGCCAGGACGCGATCAAGCCCTGGGAGCATCGGTCATGGACCTCCATCCGCGACGCCATGTGGGCCCATGGAGTCGGTGCTCACCGGCATCCTCTTTTCGCCATGTGCCGCGTGCTGTTCGTCCGTTGCGTTCGCGTGGCAGGTCCGGGCGGGGTGTCGGCTGCTGAGGCCTCCGCGGGCGCACGCCGCGACGGCACTCTCACTGCTGTGGTGCGTCGGCGAGCAATTGGGCCGTCAGTTCTCGCAGGGTCGCCCGGCTGAGGATCTTGCCGACCGGCAGCAGCACCCCGTGCGAGCGTTGCACCTCCTGCCGTAGCTGGGCCGCCATCAGGGAGTCGAGTCCCTGACTGGTCAGATCCAGGTCCGGGTCGAGATGGTCGATGTCCACGCGGAGGATGGCCGCGATCCCGGCCCGGAACAGCACTGCCCGGTCCGCCACCGGTTCGGCCGCAGTGGCCGACCGGTCCGTGTCGTCGGTCTGCCGTCCGGTTTCCACACCGGCCCGCGTCGTCACGGTTCCGGAGACGGTCGCGAACGCGGATCCGGTTCCGGACGAGGACTCGGACGCGGCTCCGCCCGGGCTCCCGGAAGCAGGCCATGCCTGCGGGCGCGGTGGCCGGGAGCCCGGTCGTGGGACGGGGTCCGCCGGCGCGGCCTGTCGTACGGTGCGTTCCGGCCGGACGCACGCGGTCCGGGACGGAGCGGGGGGCGGGACGGTCGTGACGCGGCGCGCGGAGGCTTCGTCCACGACGTCCCGGAGGAAGGGGGAGGCCGCCGCGACCGGGTACGTGCTCCGCCACCGGCCCCAGTCCACCGGCATGACCACGGTGTCCCCTGCCTCCGTGGCCAGCAGGTGGTCCAGCACTGCGAGTCCGGCGGCGGAGGTGAACCCGGTCATGCCCTTCGGGATCAGGTTCCGTCCGAGTGCGGTGCCCGCCTCGGCGGCCATGCCCCGGTCGGTCCAGAAGCCCCAGTTCACCGCGAGCGCCCTGCGGCCCCGGCTGCGACGGCCGCGGGCGATCGCGTCCAGGCCCGCGTTCGCGGCTGCTCCCGCCGCGACGTGGGGCGAGGCCAGCAGGGCGTTCCCCGAGGAGAACAGGACGAAGTGGTCGAGGTCGTCCGCGAAGAGACGGTCGAGGACGCGGGCGCCCTCCAGCTTGGGTCGCAGAACGGCTTCCAGGTCCCGCAGGGTGGTGTCGCCGATCGGCTTGTACAGGAAGACGCCGGCGGTGTGGAAGACGCCCCGCACCGGCGGGTGGCCCGCGGCGCGGCGGTACTCGACCAGCCGGCGCATAGACCGTTCGTCCGAGGCGTCCACGGGGGCGTACTGCACCGCGGCGCCCTGACCGCGTAGTTCCGCCAGCAGGGCGGTGATGTCGTCCCCCGCCGGTGCGGCGGCCCTCCCGGGCAGGGTGCGGCCGGTGAGCAGCAGGTGTCCGGCGCCACGGGCCACCAGCCAGCGGGCCAGTTCGGAGCCGAGGCCCCCGGCACCGCCGGTCACGAGATACGTGGCGTCCGGCCGCATCCGGGTCGGCGCGGGCACGGGCGGGGGTGTCGGGGCGGTGCGCAGGTCGATGAGCACCTTGCCGATGTGCCGTGCCCCGGAGATGTCGTCGAACGCCGAGCCGACTGCGTCCAGCGGGTACACCTCGGCGGGCAGCGGCGCGAGTTCACCGGCCGCGATCAGGCGCAGCACGCGGCCGAGGAGTGCCCCTGCCCGCTCGGGGTGCTCACGGCACAGGGCGGCGATGTCGAGGCGGTGGCAGGAGCCGTTGCGCGGGAGGCCTCCCGTATCGGTCGGCGGGCTGTCCGCGAGTTCCACGTAGCGCCCGTGCGGTGCGAGCATGTCGAGGTTCTGGTCGACGGCTGTTCCGGTCAGCGAGTTGAGGATGACGTCCATCCCGGTGCCCCGGGTCTCGGCCAGCAGCGGTCCGGCGAAGTCCGTCCGGGAGTCGGCGACCCGGGTGACGCCCATGGCGCGCAGCAGGGCCCGCCGCTTCTCGCTGCCGGCGGTGGCGTGGATCTCGGCGCCGCGCCACCGGGCCACCTGGAGCGCGGCGAGCCCCACTTGGCCGGTGGCCGAGTGGATGAGGACCTTGTCGCCCTCGCGGAGCGCGGCCAGTTCCATGAGGCCGTACCAGGCGGTCAGGTAGGAGATCGGTACGGTGGCGGCCTCGGCGAGCGAGAGGCCGTCGGGCAGGCGGTGGGTCAGCCGGCGGTCGGCGAGGACCCGGGTGGCCAGTCCTGGACGGGTGACGGCGACCACGCGGTCGCCAACGGCCAGTCCTCGCACGCCGCTGCCGGTGGCGGTCACCACGCCGGACGTTTCCTGGCCCAGCCGGTCGTCGTCATCCGGGCCCGGGTGGGTACCGGTCGCCCGGAGCACGTCACGGAAGCCGACGCCGCCGTACGCCGCGGCGATCTCCACCTCGTCGGCCGCCGGGGGCCGCGCCGCGGCCGTCCCGGACAGCGGGACCGCGCGGCCGTCCCGGGCCGGCAGGGCCTCGGTGACGTCGTCGGCGCCGGACGCCGGTGAGGTGCGGCGCAGCCGTAGGACGTACCGGGCGCCCGCCCGCAGCGCGATCTGGTCCTCGGTCCCGTCGGCGACCGCGATCTCCCGGGCCAGCGCCTGCGCCTGCTCGATGCCGTGGGCCGGGTCGAGATCGACGAGGGTGTGCCGGACGACGGACAGTTCGCTCGCCGCGGTGCGTCCGAAGCCCCACACGGTGTACTGCTCCGGATCCGGCGCCCCGTCCGTGCCGGCGACCGTCTCGGCGCCCCGGGTGACGAGCACCAGGTGGGGGGCCGGACCGTCCCGCCGCGCCGCGGACAGCGCCTGGGCCAGCAGCAGCGCGCTGCCGAGGCCGAGCGGCACCGGCGTTTCCGCCGGCCGCGTCGCCCGCAGGCTCCACAGATGGACCACGGCGGCGACGCCCTGGGGGTGGTCGCGGCCGACCTCGTAAAGCAGCCGGGCGTAGTCGTCGGGGCGGCTCGGGTTGATGCGGTACGTCCCGTCGCCGTCGCGCCCGTACCTCTCCCCCGGGCGTACGGCGATCCGCGCGCCGTGTGCCGGAGCGAGTCGCGGCCCGAAGTCCTCGTCCTCGAAGACCAGCCAGACGCCGTCGTCCCGCCTAGGCGATGCCCCGAGCTCCACGGCCGGCGTCCACTTCGGCCGGTAGAGCCAGTCGGCCGGGTCTGCGGGTTCCTCACCACGCACCAACCGGCGGATGCGCAGGCCGCGCAACTCGGCCAGCAGTGTGCCTTGTTCGTCGCGGACGAGGACGTCGCCGCTGAACGACTCGGCCGTCAGCTCGCGGCGCACCGCGTGGCTGTACAGGGTTCCGGTCAGCGGCGCGTACCGGCGGAACGCGTCGATGGAGCCCAGGACGAACGCGTGCTGGTCGCCGGGCTCGGCCGTGTCGGGCAGGGTGGCCGCGAGCACCTGTCCGCAGGCGTCGAGGACCGCCGGGTGGACGTGGTGCCGGCCGAGGCCGGGGAGACGGTCGGGGACCGCGATCTCGGCGAGCGCCTCGTCGCCGCCGCACCACACCTGCCCGATGCCCCGGAAGACGCCGTGCCAGTCGTTGCCGCGGGCCGCGAACCGGCGGTAGAACTCGGCTCCGGTCAGGTGTACGACGGCGCGTGCGGCGAACTGCCGGGGAGTGTCCTGGCGGGTGTCGGGCGGGCGCGGGCCGGCGGGCGCCCGCCCGATCCGGGCGTGTGCGTGCCGGATCCATTCGGTGCCGTCGGCGGTGGCGTCGGCGGTGGCGACGTCGAAGGCCCAGTCCCGCCCGGCCGGCCGCAGCGTCACCCGCAGGGACGGCGGGATCTCGGCGGTGAGGAAGAGCGCCTTCTCGTAGCGGACGTCCTTGACGACGGTGTCGGCGCCGAGGGCCCGGGTGGCGGCAGCGAGTGCCAGTTCCAGGTAGGCGGTGCCGGGCAGGATGCCCAGCCCCTGCACCTGGTGGTCCAGGAGGTAGGCGTTGCGCTCCAGGTCGACGGTGCCCTCCCAGCGATGTGTGCCGTCGTCGAGAACACTGTGCGCGCCGAGCAGCGGGTGGCCTCCTGCGGTGTCCTCGACTTCTGCGACTTCTGCGACTTCTGCCGTACGAGAGGCGGTCGTCGCGGGCGGCGGGCCGGCCGTCCCGGTCGCCGGTCCGACCCAGAAGTCGGCGCGTTGCCAGGGATAGGGGGGCAGGCCCACGTAGGTGGCCGGACCGTCGAACAGGGCGTCGTACCGCACGGGATAACCGGCCTGGTGGAGCTGGCCGACCGCGGTCAGCAGCGCGGTGCGGTCGTCGGTGTCGCGCTGGAGCGACTGCACCACCTGGTCGTCGGTGCGCTCCTCGGACAGACACTCCTTCACCGCCCCGCCGAGCACGGGGTGCGGACTGATCTCGACCACGGCCACCGTTTCGGCGCAGGCGGTCTCGGCGTCGACGGCGGCGAGGAAGCGGACCTCGTCGCGGAGGTTGCGCACCCAGTAGTCGGCGTCCAACTCCCGGCCGGTCAGCGGTTCCCCGGTCACCGTCGAGCGCAGCGGTATCCGGCCCTCACGGGGCCGGATCGACTCCAGGGCCGCGCGCAGCGCGTCCAGCAGGGGGTCGACCTGGCTGCTGTGCGAGGCCACGTCGACCTTGACGACGCGGGTGAAGACGTCCCGTGCGGACAGTTCGCCGAGCACTTTCTCCACCGCCGGGGTGCGGCCCGAGATGATGCTCCGGCGCGGGCTGTTGCTCACCGCCACGTCGACGTCCGGCACGTCGGCGAGTTCCCGCCGCAGTTCGTCGGCGGGCAGGTCGACCGCGGCCATGGACCCGGCGCCGGCGATCTCCTTGAGCAGGGCACTGCGGCGGCAGATCACCGCCGCGCCGTCGGACAGGGTGAGCGCGCCCGCGGTGCAGGCGGCCGCGATCTCGCCCATGCTGTGTCCGATCACGACGTCGGGGGCGACACCCCACGACCGCCACAGCGCGGCCAGGGAGACCTCGACCGCCCAGAGCAGCGGTTGCACCACGTCGATCGGCCAGTCCGCCTCGTCGCCGGTGGTCAGGTGCTCGATGACCGACCAGCCGCGCTCGGCGCGGACGTACCGGTCGCACTCCTCGGCGGTCTCCCGGAAGACCGGGGAGGTACGCAGGAGCCGGCGCCCCATCCCGACCCACTGGGAGCCCTGACCGGGGAACACGAAGACGGTCTTCCACCGTGCGCCGGGCCTGGCGGCGACGATCGGCCGCCCCTCGCGCAACTGCCGGACGGCCTGGTCGTGGTCGGTGGCGAGCACGGTCATACGGTGCCGGTGGTGGGTGATACGGGTCAGCGCGCTGAAGCTGATGTCGCGCAGGGCGTGTCGGCGCCCCTCCCCCTCGGGCCCGAGGTGGTCCGCGTAGGCGGCGGCCAGCTCCCGCAGGGCCGCGGGGGTCCGGGCGGACAGGGTGAGCAGGTACGGCTGTGGCTCCTCGTCGGCCGGTGGCGGTACGGCGACGGGCCGGTGTTCGCCGAGGACGACGTGGGCGTTGGTGCCGGAGATGCCGAACGAACTGACGGCGGCGTACCGCAGGACTCCGTCCCGGCCCCACTCGTGGGCGGTCTGGGGTATCCGCAGGGCCATGCGGTCCCAGTCCACCGCGTCGGTCAGCCGGCCGCTGTGCAGCGCGGGCGGGACGACGCCGTGTGCCACGCACAGCGCCGCCCTGATGAGTCCCGCCATACCGGCGGCCGCCTCGGTGTGGCCGATGTTCGTCTTCACCGAGCCGACCAGCAGCGGGTTCTCGGTGGTGCGGCCCACGCCGGTGCCGTAGACCGCGTCCAGGCCGCGCAGCTCGATCGGGTCGCCGGTGGGCGTACCGGTGCCGTGTGCCTCCACGAAGCCGACGGCCCGCGGGTCGATGCCGCCGCGGGAGCAGGCCCGGCGCAACACGTCGATCTGCGCGCTCTGCGACGGAGTCATCAGGTACCCGCTGCTGCGGCCCTCGTTCTCGACGGCCGAGCCGTGGATGACCGCGTGCACGCGGTCGCCGTCCGCCTCGGCGCGCGCGAGCGTCTTGAGGACGACGACGCCCACTCCGTCGCTGCGCACGAAACCGTCGGCGTCGTACGCGCCGAACTTGCACCGGCCGTCCGCGGAGAGCATGTCGGCCTGGGAGAACGTGATGCTCTCCTCCGGTGTGAGCACCAGGTTGACGCCCGCGGCCAGGGCGAGGGTCGCCTCCCCGTCGCGCAGTGATGCGCACGCTTGGTGCACGGCCACCAGCGAGGACGAGCAGGCGGTGTCGACGGAGGTGCTCGGGCCGCGCAGGTCGAAGAAGAACGACAGGCGGCCGGAGAGAACGCTGCGCGACGTGCCGGTGTTGGCGTAGATGTCCAGCGCCCCGGCGGCCCGCAGCAGGTCCCAGTACTCGGCGGTGCGCTGCCCGACGACGACCGCGGTCGGGCTGCCCGCGAGCTGGTCGAGCCTCAGGCCGGCGTCCCGTACGGCCGCGGCGGCGGTCTGGAGGAGCAGCCGCTGCTGCGGGTCCATGTGGCTCGCCTCGCGACCGGAGATGCCGAAGTAGTGGGCGTCGAAACCCCGGATGTCGGGCAGGAATCCGCCGCGGCGGCTGACGATCCGCCCGGGAGTCCGCGGGCGGGCGTCGTGGAACGTGTCGACGGGAAAACGGTCGGCCGGCACGTCGGACGTGGCGTCGGCCTTGTCGAGTTGCATCCTCCAGAACGCCGAGACGTCGCCCGCGCCGGGGAACTCGCAGGCCATGCCCACGATGGCGATCGGCCGCGGGGTGGCCGGGTCCTGCTGCTGCGCCGTCATGCGGCACCTCCGGTCGGCATCATCGATCCTCGGTCCAGGTCGGCGGTGCGCAGATGGTGAGAACCACGGACACGGTCGACCACCCGGGGGCGCCGCCGAAGAGCAGGACGTGGTCGCCCTCGTCGAGTTGCCCGGTGCGCAGCAGATGGTCGAGGGCGATGAACTGGTCGCTGGACGAGGCGTGTCCGATGCCGCAGCCGAACTCCCACTGCGAACGGGAGACGTCCAGGCCCAGCGGGTCCATGGCGCAGGCGCGGGTGGTCGCCTCGTCGCCGTTCGGCACCAGGACCCAGCGCAGGTCGGAGCCTTGGAGACCGGCCTCGCCCAGGGCCGCGAGCACCGTCTCGGAGCAGGCTTTCGCGATGCCGTCGGCGACACTCGTGCCGCCGGCTTCCCGCACCCGCTCGTTGAACTGCTCGGCGCGTGCCACGGTGTCGATCCGCCGGCCCGCGGACCCGGTGGGGGGAAACAGCGGCTCGTCGCCGCGCGCCATCGCCTCGAACTCCGGGTAGACGCGGGAGACGACCGCCTCGACACGGGCGAACCCGGCGGTCGGGCTGAGCACGACGGAGCTGGCCGCGTCGGCGGCGATCACCCCCATCGGTCCGCTGTCCCAGCGGTTGAGCAGGGGCGAGTTGAAGTTGTCCGCCGTGGTCAGCAGGATGTCCGGCCTGCCGTCGGGCCGGCACGACATCAGGCCGGCGGCCAGCTCGACGCCGGTGAGCATGCTGTTGCAGCCGTTGCGGATCTCCGTGCCCGAGGCTCCCGTGATCCCCAGCTCCCGCATGATGTACGCCGACGGCGACCACATCTCGGGCCCCTGGTAGAACGTCGAGCCGTGCAGCACCGTACCGATGGCGGCGGCCCCTCCCGGGGAGCGGCTCAGCGCGGTCCGGGCGGCCCGCACGGCCATGTTGGGCGGTGACTCGGGCCCGGCGACCAGCACGCCGCGCAGTTTGCTCTCGGCGAAGACCGTGGCGTCGTACAGGCCCGCGGCGACCGCCTCGGCGGCCGGGTAGGGAGCCGGCAGCCAGCAGCCGAGGCCGGCGAGGAACATGTTCGGCAGCTTCATGCCGGAGTCCGGGAACTCGTGGGTGGATCACCTTGGCGGGCGGCTCTGGTCACGTCGATGCACCACTTTCTGCAAAACGGGTCGGAGGAACGAGTCGAAGGGAGGCGGCCGTTCGCCGCGTCCCGGTGTCCGGCGGGCGTCACAACGCCGAGCCCTTCAGGTCGGTGAGCGTTGGTCAGGGTGCGCTGGTGCCGGTTGCGCGACGAGTCCCCGGGGCCTGCTTGGTCCCCGCCTGCACCAGGTGCGCGAGCCGTCGCACGGTCAGTTCGGACAGGTCCCGGACGGCGAGGTCCACCGGTTCCCCGGTCCGCACGACCGACACGGTGACGCACCCCGCCGCCCGCCCGGACCGGAGCCCGGTCGCCGAGTCCTCGACGATCACACAGTTGCCCGGCGCGACGCCGAGCCGGGCGGCGGCCGTACGGTACGCCTCGGGGTCCGGCTTCGGACGTCTCACCTCGTCACCCGCCAGGGTCACGGCGAACGCGTCCGCGCCGAGCGAGGGCAGTACGGCGTCCACCATCGCCCGGTACGAGGACGAGACCAGCGCGCACGGAACGTGTGCCCCGCGCAGCGCCCGGAGCAGGCCGACGGCGCCGGGCAGCGGAGCGACCCCGCGCCGCAGCCGGTCGAGCATGCGAGCACTGACCCGCTCGTACAGCTCCCGCGTGGTCATCGGCGTGCGCGCGAGGCTGCTCAACCGGGCCAGGTTCTCGGCGACGTCGCGCCCCCGCAGTTCCTCCGGGCGGATCGCCTCGGCCGGCACACCCGCCGCGCCGAGCACCACCGACAGGGCTTCGTGCAGAAGGGGTTCGGTGTCGACGAGGGTTCCGTCCATGTCGAACAGGACGGCCCAGCGCGCGGTCAGAACAGTGCCCGGGAGCTGAGGGACACCTTCATCCTGCCCAGCAGCGGGTGCCACAGGTGGCTGGGGTCCGCTTCCACGGCGTCGACGAATTCGCGCATCGCCGTCAGCGCGGCCGGCTCCTGCTCGTCGTAGACGTCGCCCTGCAGCAGCTTCAGGACGTCGGTCCGGTACCGGGGGTCCTGGACGAAGGCGGTGAACAAAATATTGAGGCGGTAGTAGAGGGAGATGAACTCGTACCAGCTGGACACGCCGCGCCGCAACTTTCTCACGTAGTTCTCGAACCGGGCGGCCTTGAAGTCACCGGCCTGCGCGGCGGCGATGATGTCGGCGCAGGCCAGCCGGGCGCTGTTCATGGCGACACTGACACCGCTGGAGAAGATGGGGTCGACGAACCGGGCGGCGTCGCCGATCATCACCATCGAGTCGTCGCACACCTTGCGCATGCCGTAGCTGTAGTCGCCCTCCGCCTTGAACGGGCGGACCCGCTCGGCCTTCCTGAGCGCGTCGCGCAGCAGGGGCCGGCTGGCGACCGAGTCCCAGAAGAAGCCTTCGAGGTCACCCGCGCTCTCCTTGAACCGCGCCTTCTGGGTGACGACCCCGACCGAGGTGATCGTGTCGGTGATGGGGATCTGCCACACCCAGGTGTCGGCGAGCGGCAGGAAGTGGATGAAGATGTACTCGGCCTGTTTCTCGTCGTTCGCCAGGGCCTCCCGGTCCAGTCCTTCGAACCAGCTGTGCACGGCGTACTGGTTGAACACCGGGTCGGGCACCTTGACCTTGAGCTGCCGTCCCAGGACGGTGCCGCGTCCGCTGGCGTCGACGACCATCCGTACCGCCACCTCCGCGGTCGAACCGCCCATGCCGACCCGCAGCAAAGGACGGTCGGTGTCGGCTAAGTCCACGCCTCGCACCCGCACTCCGGAGTACACCTTCGTTCCCAGGCTCTCCGCGTGTTTCAACAGGATGTGGTCGAACCGGCCGCGGTCGACGTGGAAGGTGTGATCGCGGTCCACGCCGAGCTGATCGCGCTCGTTGAACAGCACGTCGGCGGCGCCGAGGCCGTGGTCGTGCACCTGGAAGCCGAGCGGGTCCACCTCGTCCGCGTTGGCCGACGTCCACGCGGCGCCGTACTTGCGCGGGAAGCCCGCCGCCTCGATCTTCTCCATGGCGCCGATCTCCAGCAGCACCGGTGTGGTCGCCGGCACCAGGGACTCGCCCACGTGCTCCCGTGGGAAGAACTCACTCTCGAACACCGCGACCGACAGACCGGCCTTGGCCAGGTAGGACGCGGCGGTGGAGCCGGCCGGACCACCGCCGATGATGCCGATGTCGTAGTCGTAGTCGTACGTCATCTGTTCTCCTGTCAGAGCAAGGCGCCGAAGGGCGGCGTCAGAGGGAGGCGGTCGGTGAGCGCAGGAGCAGGATCAGGTCGGTGATCGTGTCCAGCGTGCGGAAGTGCTCCCCGGTCATGTGCACGGGCGGGACGCGCACGCCGTGCGCGGTGCGGATGTGCGCCAGCAGGCGTGCGGTGCGCACGGAGTCCAGCACCCCCATCTCCAGCAGCGGGGCGTCGGCGGTGATCTGTTCTGGTGGCACACCCGTCGCCAGCTCCTCACGCACATGGCGCAGCAGCTGGTCGAGGAGTGTCGCGCGGTCGAGGTCGGTCATGGTCCCTCCGGGTGTCGCGGCCGGCTCAGGTGCGGGTCACATCCGTTCCGACGCACGCGTCCGACGCACACGCCACGAGATATCGCGTCGGCAGTTCGAGCGGGTGCCCGCCGGATGTGTGTTCCGTGGTGTGCAGGGCGATGTCGCCGTCGGCGACGACGTCATATCCGTTTCCTTCGAACAGCAGTCGCAGCCGTCCGTCGTGCGCGGGGGCGATGCGGGCGCCGAAGTCGAAATGGGCCGCCAGACCGGCTGTCTTGGGCAGTTGTTCGCCGCCGGCGAGCAGTTCGGCGATGTACCAGCCGGTGCGCTCGGTCAGCTCCTGGGTGAACAGCACTCCCGCCCCGCCGAGCAGGAGCCTGATGTTCCTCAGCATTCTCGTGCGGTCGTCCGGGGCGAGCTGGTGCAGGACGCCGCGCATGTAGACGTTGACGTCACCGAACTCCGCACGCAGAGCCGTCACGGTGTCCTCGTCGAGCAGGTCGGCGCGGCGGTACGTGACGTTGGGGGCCCCGTGCGACGCGGCGGCCAGTTCCACCGCGGCCTCGGCGATGTCCACTCCGACGACCTGCGGAAAGTGCCGCGCCAGCCACTGTGTCTGCCGTCCGCTGCCGCACCCGACGTCGACCAGGGGCAGCGACAGGTCTGCGTGGTCCCGCAACAGCGGCAGGTGCCGCGCCGCGGTGAGCCGGGGCGCGGAGTCCCAGAGCGCGGCTCCGGGCTCGGCGGGCAGGCTCGACCAGAAGGCGTCCCAGGCCGCGCCTGTCATACGCCCACCCCCGAGGACACCAGAGCGCCGAGCGCCGCGCGGTCGACCTTTCCGTTCGCGGTCCGTGGGAAGCCGCGAACCGTGTGCAGCGCGTCAATGACCATGTAGGGCGGCAGCGAGCGGGCGCAGTGCCGGCGCAGCTCCGCGATCTCGGGCGCCCACCCGGTCTCGGGAACCACGAAGGCGTGCAACCGCGCGTCCAGGCCGGTGCCCGCGACGACCACCACGGCGTCGCGCACCGACGCGTGGGCGACGAGGACGCCGCTCACTTCGGCCGGCTCGATCCGGTGGCCGCGCACCTTCACCATGTCGTCGATCCGGCCCCGGTACTCCAGCAGACCGTCGGCGTCGTACCGGCCGAGATCACCGGTCCGGTAGGGCCCGTCCTGCGGCGTGCCGCCCCAGTAGCCGAGCATGACCGTCGGGCCACTGACCACGATCTCACCGTCGTCCAGCGTCACGGTGTCCCCCGCGGCTGGTGATCCGATCGGGATGTCCCCGGTGCGCGCGAGGTCGGCGGCCGTCACCTCGTACGAGGTGCACACATTGGTCTCCGTGGGGCCGTACCAGTTGAGCATGCGGACGCCGGGCCAGGCGCGGCGCAGGTCCTTGAGCGGCTTCAGGGGGAACCGCTCGCCGGCGAAGACACACGCCCGCAGTGCCCCCGGTCCGCGCTCCAGCAGTTCGCCGTACTCCGCCATGAGCACCCAGACGGACGGCACGGAGTACCAGACCGTGATCCGGCGTTCCAGCAGGAAGCCGACCAGCGGGTCCGCGGCCTGGGCGAGGGTCTCACCGATGAGGTGCACCGACGCGCCGGACCGGAAGCCCGCGTAGAGGTCGAAGACGGAGAGGTCGAAGCCGAGGGCGGCGTGGTTGGCCAGCCGGTCGGCGGCGGTGAGTGCCAGCTCCCGGCAGGCCCAGTCGACGAAGGCGAGCGCGTTGCCGTGGCTCAGGCAGACGCCTTTCGGTGACCCTGTCGACCCCGAGGTGTAGAGGATGTACGCCGGGTCGGCGGGCCGGACCGGATGAGGAGAGGCATGGGCGGCGTGCGGGCCGTGCGCACCTTCCCGGTACAGATCCGCGCAGGGTACGGAGAGGAGGCCGGGGACGTGCTCACCGTGATCCGTCACGGTCAGCGCCGGCCGGGCGTCGGCGGCGATCCGGGCGACCCGCTCGCGGGGATTGCTCCGCGGTAAGGGGACGTGGATCGCGCCGCACCGTAACACCGCCTGGCCGACGGCCACCGCGTCGGTCGTCTTGTCCGTCCAGACCAGGACGCGGTCGCCCGGCCGGACGCCGCGACCGCGCAGCGCCGCCAGGTACGTGTCCGCGCGCGCGTCCAGTTCGCCGTAGGTGAGGCCGGTGGTGAGGTCGTGGACCGCCGGCGCGTCCGGTGTCCGGGCGGCGGCGTCGGCCACCGGGCTGTAGAGGCTCACAGTCCCAACTCCCTGGCGATCAGCTGACGTTGGATGTCGGATGTACCGGAGAAGGTGGTGGCGGGAAGGGCGTCGCGCACCTCGTCCGCGATTCCGTACTCCGTCAGGAAGGCACGGCCCCCGAAGATCCGGCCGGCGTCGAGCGCCGTGGTGACGGCGGCCTCGGACACGGCCAGCTTCGCCAGGGCGACCCACAGGGCGGGGTCCCGGCCGGCGTCGATCTCGGCACAGGCCCGGTACAGGAGGAGTCGTCCGCTCTCCAGCCGCAGTTTCATGTCCGCCAACCGGTCGGCGACCGGTGGAAGGTCGGCGAGCCGTTTTCCGGACTGCCGCCGCTCCCGCGCATGTTGGACGCACCTGCGGATGACACGTTCCTGCTGGCCCAGGTAGATCGCGAACAGGCAGGACCGCTCCCACAGCATCGACGCCTGGAACACCAACTGCCCTTGGCCGGGCGAACCCAGCACCCTCTCGTCCGGCACGAAACACCGGCTGAACCGCACCTCGCCGGCCTGGCAGCCGGTCAGGCCGGACTTCTCCATCGGCTCTCCCGCGACCAGGCCGGGGGAATCGCGGTCCACGGCGAACGCGGTGGAAGCGAAGTAGCCACCGTCCGGATCGGTGGTCGCATAGGTGACGTAGAGATCGGCGACCGGGCCGTTGCTGACGAAACTCTTCACCCCGTCGAGCAGGTATCCGCCGTCCGTCCTGGTGGCCCTGGTCACCAACCGGGAGATGTCCGATCCCGCCTCCGGTTCTGTCATGGCGTTGCCCGCCATGAGCGCGCCCGAGCACAGTGCGGGAAGCAGCGTCTTCCGCGTCGCCGGACGTGCGAACTCCAGTACCGGCCTGACACAGGCGAAGAGATGGGCCGCCGCGGCGAACAGGAGTCCGGTGTCCGCGCCGCCGTCGCTCGCCGCCTCGTACAGGAGGGCCGAGTCGAGAGCGCCGAGACCCGCACCGCCGCACTCCTCCGGGACAGCCGCTCCCAGCAGTCCGAGGCCGGCCAGTTCCTTGCGGACAGTGCCGTCGAACGTGCCGGCGGAAGCCCTCGGGGAGAGGGCCCGGGCGGCCTCCCGTGTGCGTGCGTACCGCTCTTCCTGTTCAGCGCTCAGGCTGAAGTCCATAAGACGCCTTTCACGCGGCGATGACCGGACGGGCGGTGGACCAGTGGGGATCGTCCATGATCTCGATCACGGCGCACGCGATATTCAGTCCGGGCCCGACACCGAGCATCAGGAAATGGTCCCCGCGTCGCAGTTCGCCGGAGAGCAGAAGCTGTTCGAGTGCCACCAGTTGATCGCTGGCGCCGATATGTCCGACGGTACGCCCCTGTTCCCACGTCGAGAGAGACATGGGCAGACCCAGCGGAACCATCGCGCGCCCTTCGACACGTTCCCGTGACCCGTTGGCATAGGCGACACGAGAGACGTCATCCATCGTGATGCCGGCTTCCTCAAGAGTGCGGCTGACGATGTCGTCCTGCGCGGCCACGAGTTTCAGCGGGCCGGCCGGGTCCCGGTCCGGACCGTCCAGCCAGCGGTCCTTGGACTCGCCGAAGTCGAGCTTGTCCGACCGGCCGGCTCCCGGAGGGAACAATGGCTCGGACCCGCGGTGCATGGCCTCGTACTCGGGAAGCGTCACCGCGTTGACGGACTTCAGCCGGGCGAAACCCTTCCGCCGACTGAGGACGACGGCGGAACCGGCGTCACCCATGACGAAGTGCGGACTGAAGCTCCAGCGCTGGAGCAGGTCCGAGGTGAAGTTGTCGCCGGAGGTGAGCAGCGCGGCCTCGTGCTCGGGCGAGGCCATGAGGTGAGCCGCCGCGAGTTCCAGCGCGGAGAACATTCCCATACAGCCCTGCCTGATTTCGGCCGCGGTGGCCTGACCGGCTCCTGTGTGTCTCTGCACGTAGTACTGCGGGCACCAGCCGTGGGGTCCTTGATACCAGACGCTGACGTAGAGCAGCAGGCCGAGGAACGCGGGGTCCAGTTCGGCCCGTTCGAGTGCCTGCCGGCTCGCCCGCACCGCCATCTCGGGGGCCGGGATGTCGCCCGCGACGGTGACGCTGGTGATTCCGTACTCCTCCGCGGCGGTCCGGTCGATCAGCTTCCGGTCGACCGCCCATCCGATGGGAACCCGGTCGGGAAGAAAGGAGCCCAGACCGCTGATCAGCACATCGGATGTCTTCATGACCCACCCCAAATATTCTCGGATGATCTCGGTCGTGAAACGCAAAGATTGGCCCAAGAGGAAGCCGGCGTGCATGGTCGACGGCGGAGTCGGGCATCCTGGCGCGCTTTTCCGCAGGGTGACGTGGGGATCCATTGGACGGAAAGTATGAGATCGGCTGCGGCCGTGAAGGGCAATGGAGAAGACCGGAAAAGGAGTGCACGCAGATTCCGGTCCATCCCGGAACGTTCCCTTTTGTCATTCCTTGCGGCGGATCACGTTACCTGAAGAAGTGTGCGGTCTCTGCTGCGCGCCACTCGCCCATGTGCCGACCCTCGAAACCCGTCGTCGTCCGACGGACGACGGAAAGGCAGCATTCTTGAACGCAAGAGTGCACCCCCTTTCCGTGTGCGTCAAGAGGTCACCTTTGGGGCGACAGGTGAGTAATGGGAACATGCGGCCGCGACAAATGTCTTCACCGTCGAGCAGGAGACACCTGCGTCCGAAGTACACACGTCGTGGTGCGAGCGGACCGGGTGGTGCACGGCCGGGTCGTGCTCCAGTGAGCCTTTCCGACCTGATCACTGGCGGCCACCGGCCAGCCGCCGTGAACGCGGGACCCGGTGGCGTCGCGTCGGCTGCCGGGTGACAAGCACCGAAGGAGACCTCGGTCCTGGGGCCCGCCGCGCCGCGGTGGTGACCGCGGTGACTCCCGCACTCGTCGGTGCCGTGGCCTGGTAGCGCTTCGCCACGTCGGGCGAACTCGCCCGGCGACGGGCACCTTCTTCGCATGAGGCCGGGGGAAGTGGGACGGCTCCGGGTGGAACGGCTCCGGGGTGAGCCGGCGGAGTTCGACGCCGACGCGTGCGGGGCGTTGCCGCGGCGGAATCAGCGGCGGTGGGGTGAGTGTTGTGTGCGGGGTCTGACGCCGGGCCGTCGGCGCGAGTCGATCCGGCCGAAGGCCGAGCAGCTGCCGGAGGGCAACACGCAGGCCCCGCAGCAGTTCGTGAACCGGTCGCCGCGCAATCCCCTGCCGGTGCGGCGACGGATCGCCGTGGTCGATGTGGAAGTCGTCCCGGGGCCGGCGCTCCACGTGGTAGCCCAGGATGTCGTCCAAGGCACCCAGCATGGATGACATCTCGGTCAGGGTGCCGAGTGAGTCAGGAACAGCCTCAATGCCCCTGTGGAGCAATGCGCTGCGTGCGAAGGACAGCGAGCAGCTCGAGTTGGCAACCGAGTCGGTGCCGACGACCGGGGTGAACCACAGCAGCCATTGCCGTCCGTCCTCGCTTTACAGGTTCAGGCAGTTGACCTCAAGGAGCCCGAGATCAGGATGTACCAGACGCTTGCGTTCATTGCACCGGAACTCGACATCGTACTGGGCCCACTCGTCGACGAACTCAGGGCTACGCGCGCTCAGTTCTGTGATCATCGCGGTGACTTCCGGGTCATCGCTGCCGCGCCGGGCCGTAGCGGCGCGCAGGTCGGCCACGAAGGAGCGGGTCTTCTCGGCGTGGTCCTCGGGCGGGTAGAGCGCCCGTGCGGTCGGGTCGGTGAACCACCGGTCCAGGAAGATTGAGGCCCGCCCCGTTGCGGCCGGTGGCGGGCCGAGTAGCGCATCGGCCAGCCGGTTCTGCACCAGCGTGACACGCAAATCAGTGACTACCTTGGCCGGTGTGCCGTCCAGGCGGTGCAGCAGGTCGAGCATGCCCGGGTGGACGTGGTCGGCCGGACTGCCGGACGGGGGAATCGGGCGGCCCGCCAGTCTGAAGAGGTGATCGCGCTCGTCGCGGCCGATCCGCAGGGCTCGCGCCAGCGCAGCCACCATCTGCTCGGACGGCTGGGCGCCCGCCCCGCGCTCCAGCTCGATGTAGTAGTCGACCGAGGCTCCCGTCAGCTGAGCGACCTCCTCGCGGCGCAGACCCGACACGCGGCGGCGAAACCCGGCGGGAAGACCGACGTCCTCGGGCCGGATCCTGTCCCGGCGCGACTTCAAGAAGGCACCCAATGCGGCTAGTACTGCAACGGTGCTTGCTCTGATTGCTGGGCAGCTTTCAGGGATTGTGTCCACGTCTTTTGTAGTGGCTGGTGCGGGCTTGGTGTTGTCGTCTGCGGCGCCATGTCGACCAGTGCAGGATGTGGTCGACCGGGGTGGGGCGGCGGTCGGTGAGGCGGGTGCGCGCCGATAAGGCGTACGCCTCCCGGAGGAACCGCGCCTACCTGCGTAGACGTGGCATTCGCTGCACCATCCCGGACAAGGCCGACCAGGCCCGCAACCGAAGGAAACGCGGCTCCCGCGGCGGCCGTCCGCCGAAGTTCGACCCGGAGGACTACACGGCCCGGCACACGGTCGAGTGCGGCATCAATCGCCTCGAAAGGCACCGTGCCGTGGCCACGAGGTACGACAAGCTCGCAGTCCGCTACGAGGCAACCGCTCTGGTAGCGGCCATCAACGAGTGGCTGTGACCAGCACATCTGACGCCATGCCCTCTCCGAAGCGGCCAGCAGCTGATGCACCGCTCGCCCAAGCCCGAGCGCTACGACGTCTGACGGGAGATACCTGTCAACGCCGGTGATGTCAGGAAGACGTCAGGCAGAAGGGGTGGCCAGCCGGATCCAGGAGTACCCGCCAGCGTCCGTCGCCGGGCTGATGGTCCGGTCTGGCCGCGCCGAGTTCCAGGGCCAGCTCTTCCATCGCATCGAGGTCGTCAGCACGGAAATCCAGGTGGAACTGCTGTGGCACGTCCTGACCCGGCCACTGCGGAGCCCGGTATCCGTCAACCCTCTGGAACCCCAGATCGCAGCCGGAGTCGTCCGTCAGAGCGACGAACTCGTCCGCACTGAAGAGTTCGCGCATCCCGGTCAGTGCACCGTAGAAACCCGCCAGCGTCTGCGGGTCGGCACAGTCCAGAGTCACCCCTCGCAGTACAGCGCCTGGCACCATTCGCTCCTTCGCGTCCGCGCGTCTGTCTCCGTGAGCCGCCGCCGCACGCGATCACCGGCCACAGCCACAGCCACACCGTACTCGCCACATCCACCGCTGACGTAGCGATTTATCCCTGCCTCAGAGCAACGGGTGGCTGTGACCGGCGCTTTCGATACACGCCCCAGTCGAACTCCGTCCTCTTTCGAGCCGACGGGTCCGCGGATTCCTGGAGGGGAAAACCAGGGAACCGGAGGGTGGCTGGGCTCCTGGAGGCAGAGTAGCCCGCGGGTTCCGGGCCTCCGACTGGCCTCGACCACGTGAGCTGGTCCCAGCTGTCAGTGGGTTTCAACCCCACTTAGCAATCTTTCGGGAATGATCTGTATGCAGTGTGACTTCGCGATCTTGTAGGGATCCTGGTCGGGAACGGGTACAACCACGGCGTGATCACCCGGAGTTGTCTGGACTCCTGAAGATCGTGCGGTGGCCTCTGACCAGGTCAGTAACCTGATCACAGGACGAGCACGAGCTTGCCGCCAGGCCGACGGGCCTGGCTGAGCTTGGCCGCCTCCTGGATCTGGTCGAGCGTGTAGGTCCGGGCGACCGATACGACCAGTATCCCTTCGTCGGCCAGCTGGGCGAACTCGCTCATCCGGTCGTAGCGCATCTCGATCTGGGTGATCCGGGTGCCCAGCTCGGCTGCAGCGGCGAAGTCCGAGACGGTGAGGACGCGGTCGGGTTCCCCGGTCAGCTCGATCAGGGACGGCAGCGAGCCGCCGTCCGGGCTGGCCTGGTCGGCTCGGTCGATCCGGCCGCCGGTCGGGGCCGTGTCCAGGGCGCGGTCGACGCGGGCACCGGCCAGTGCGGCGACGCGTTCGGCCATGCCGTCGCCGTAACTGGTCACCCGGGCGCCGATCCCTTCCAGGACTGCGGCCCGCGTCGGCCCGGCGGTGGCGATCACCCGGACACCCCGGTGCAGCGCCAAGCGCACCGCCGCCTCACCCACCGTGGAGCCCGCGCCATGGACGAGCAGCAGCTCACCCGGCTGGACGCCGAGGTCGTCGAGTGCGTGCCATGCCGTCTCGGCCGCCATCGGCAGCGCGGCGGCCTGCTCGGCGCTGACGCCCACAGGAATGTGAGCCCAGACCGCCATCAGCGCATACTCGGCGGCCCCGGCCGTCGGGCCGCCGAAGGCCGCCGGGCCGAACACACGGTCGCCGATCTCGACGCCGATGACGCCCTCACCGAGCGCGTCGACGGTGCCCGCGACCTCGACGCCGAGCCCGCGCGGCAGTGGCGGCAACTGGTCGGCGAGCAGGCCGTCGACCACCGCCCAGTCGCCCGGCGTCAGGCCGCACGCCCGCACGGCGATCCGGATCTGGCCGGGTCCCGGCTCCGGCTTCGGGACCTCGCGGAGCACGATCACGTCCGGGGATCCGAACCGGTCGAACTGAAGGGCCTTCATGACGATCTCCTAGGTGATGACAGCATCTGTTGTCATCGATCTTAGCGTCACGACGACAGCCTCTGCTGTCATATCCTGGTGGGCATGCCGAGATGGGAGTCAGACGCACAGGGGCGGCTCGAGCGCGCGGCGCTCGAACTGTTCGAGGCGCAAGGGTTCCAGCGCACCACGGTCGCGGAGATCGCACGCACCGCCGGTCTGACCGAGCGCTCCTTCTACCGATACTTCCCCGACAAGCGGGAAGTCCTCTTCGCCGGCAACGAACTCGAAGCCCACCTTGCCGCCCGGGTCGAGGCGGCCGACCCCGGCCTCACGCCGATCGAGGTGCTACTGACCGCGCTGGGGACCGCCGACGAGGTCTTTCACTCGCGCGAGTTCCTGCTGCGCCGCGTCAGGGTGATCGCCGCCAGCCCGGCACTGGCCGAGCGCGATCTGATCAAACTCGCCGATATCGCCGACGCGCTGGCGCAGGCGCTCGAACACCGCGGCGTCGAGCCCGGCAAGGCACGCTTCATCATCGACGTGGCGATAGCGGTCTCCCGGCGCGCCACGTCCCGCTGGCTGGCCGACCCCGACGCGACTCTCTCCGAGCTCGTCGCCCTGACCGCCGCCGAACTGCGTGAGTCGGTCGCGCCGCTGGCCCCGACGGTCGGCTGAGCGCATTGTGGCAAAGGGGGTCCCAGCTCGTGCATTGCGCGACGCGAGGGTGCGATGGACGTGGCGGTCGGCGCTTTGGTGTGCGCGGTCAGTGTCAGGCAGGTTCCCGCAGTCGACGAATCCCGAGCGCTCCGCTCGTATTGTCGTTGAGCTTGTCCATGGCCGGTCGGGTCGGCCCGGGCGCTGGCGAGACCGGAAGAACAGAGCGCTTGAGGACACCCTGGGGATGGTCCGTGGGGAGGCGGAAGCGCGAGCGCCGGCGGACATGCAGCGCGGGGAGTACGAGTAGCGGGTCATGGCTGCCCCGCCAGGTCCACAGCGCGCATGCCCGCAGCGCCGCTAATGCCCGCAACGCCCAGCGAGACGTCGCAGACCCGGCCCCGGGCGCGCTACGCGGACACCACCACCACATGCTTGCCCGAGATGCCGCCGCGCTCGAACGCCCGGTGCGCGGCGGCGATGTCCGCGAGCGGATACACGCTGTCGATCACCGGGCGCAGCGCACCCGAAGTGACATGGCCGGCCAGAGTGCCGAGCAGGGCGGTGTCGGGATCGGCACTGAAGGCGCGGATGCGACGGGAGCCGTACACGCTCGTCGCGGCGATCGAGGCCAGGGCCGACGGGGACAGTCCGACGGTGACCATCGGGCCACCCTTGGCCAGCCGGCTCCGGTAGCGGTTCAGTTCCGAGCCGACGGTGTCGACGATGACGTCGAACGGCCCGATCCGGTCCGAGGGGGTGGAGCCGTAGTCCAGGACCTCGTCGGCACCGAGGCCGGTGAGGAGCTGGGCGTGGCGGTCGCGAGCCAGCGCGGTCACCCGGCCGCCCATCGCGTGTGCCAGTTGCACGGCGGCCGTGCCGACGCCGCCGGCCGCGCCACGCACCAGGACGCGTTCCCCGCCGGTGAGACGCACGCTGTCACGCAGCGCGATCAGTGCCGTGGAACCCGCGACCACCAGGGGGGCCGCCTCGACCGGCGACATGTCCGCCGGGGCCGGTGCGAGCCGGTCCGCGGACACCACGACGTACTCGGCCGCGCCACCGGTGATGTGCCGCTTCCGGGGATGCACCGTGCCCCACACCCGTTCCCCGACCGTGACCCCTTCCACCCCGGGGCCGGTCGCCGCGACGGTGCCCGCGAAGTCCAGCCCCGTACCGATGGGGAAGCGGCGCCCGGACATGAACTTCACCTCCCCGGCGCGGACGATCGCGTCGTGTCCGTTCACGCTGGACGCCTCGGCCGACACCAGTACCTCGTCCGTGCCGGGAGCCGGGCGGTCCACGTCGTTCACCCGCAGAACGTCCGGCGCACCGTAACTCGTGATCTGGGCGGCCTTCATGTCGCTGTCCTTCCGTGGTCGGCTGGGGTGGATCCGATGCTGGACCCTGCGCGCGACCTCGACCTCACAGGCGTCCACATCTTCCTGGGACAGCCAGAGCCACCCCCAGCGGGCGTGCCGGCGGCATACTGACGCCGTGACCGACGCATCCCTCGCCATGCGCGGCGATCCCCGACGCGAACTCGCCACGTTCCTGCGAGCTCGCCGAACGCGGCTGCGACCGGAGGACGTCGGCCTGGAGCCGGGCCCGCGGCGGCGCGTCGCCGGGCTGCGGCGGGAGGAACTGGCGCTGCTGGCCGGGGTGAGCGCGAACTACTACCAGCGCATGGAGCAGGGACGCGACGTCCGGCCCTCCGAGCAGGTCCTCGACGCGCTCGCGCGCGCCCTGCACTTCTCCGCCGAGGAGTCCCGGCATCTGCACAGCCTCGCCGCAGCCCTCGACCGCCTGCCGCCGTACCCCCGCACCCGCACCCAGCAGACCGCCTTCCTCCGCGACCTGGCCGACCGCCTCCACCTGCCCCGCCTCGCACCCACCCACCAGACGTGCCCGGAGCGCGCGGCCACGGTCGCCGAGCTGATCGGGATGTTGCGGACGCAGGTCGCCGCCGATCCGGCGCACCCGCGCGCCGTCGAGCTGGTGGGCGAACTCGCGGTCCGCAGCGACAAGTTCACGACCCTGTGGGCCCGCCACGACGTGGAGGCACCGACCCGCGGCCGGATGCGCGTCGACCACCCTCTGGTCGGGGAACTGAACCCGGACTGGGACGCCTACCCGATGCCGGGCTCTTCCGGCCCGATGCTCATCGTCTGCACCACCGCCGAAGGCAGCCCCGACGCCGAGCGGCTCCAACTGCTCGCGGGCCTGCTCGACGCCCGCTGACCCCCACGCCGAACCACCGGTTGACGCAACCATCGCGGCCGACGGCTCCTGGCTCGCCGCGACCAACCAGGTGTCGTCCTGTCGGCGGCGGAGGACTCAGGGCCGAAGAAGATCCGCCAGGCTTCCCTGACGCCCTTCTCAGCCTGCTCCGGATTCTCCGGCGCTCTACCCGTCGACCTGTTGACCGTAATGGGGCTGAACGACTCGTTGACGGGCGGCAGGGTCCGGTTCGTTCCGCGACGGCCGGGTCAGGACGCCTTCCAGAGGGTCAGTTCGGTGACGTAGTCGCGTGCCTTGAAGCCCTCGTCGTCCGTCTGGACGGTGACGTCCTTGATGCTGAGCATCGCCAGGTTGTCCTCGTCGGTGACGGTGCACAGCACCGTGCCCGGGGTCAGATGGTCGCCCTGGGCCTCGTCGGCGAGCTCGGAGGGCAGCGCGTCGGTCGCCGCGCCCTCGACGCACTCCTCGGGGGTGGTGCCCGCGCTCTTTCCCGCGGTCGTCACGAAGCGCAGGGTGTACCGGCCGCCGAACTCCTCGTACTGCAGCTCGGCTCCCGTCGTCGTGCTGGAGGCCTTGGTGTCGATCTTCGGTGCGTCCAGGTCGACGTTGGTGTACGAGCTGCGGCCGGCGGTGAACTGGGCGCGCAGGGTGAGCGGCTTGTCCTTGAAGATCTCCGTGTAGTCGCTCGGCGTCGCGTTCGCGGTGGAAGAGGCGACGGTGCTCGGCGTGGCGCCGGCGGGGGTGTGCGATCCGGCGGTCGCCGAGGAGGCCGGTTGTCCACCGCTGCCCTCGGCGTCGGCGTCCGTGTCGTCGCCTCGGGTGAGGACCCAGGCGCCTGCCGCGATCACCGCCAGGGCCAGCGCGGCGGCGCCGACCGTCAGCGGGGTCCGGCTCCGGGTCGGCGCCAGTGCTGTCGGCGGGCCGGAGGGAGGCGGGGCTCCGTGC
>NZ_LIPP01000081.1 GCF_001418335.1 Streptomyces aurantiacus
GTACACCATCACCAGGCCGAGCGCGGTGATCAGCAGACTGCCGCCGAGGATCAGGTAGTACGCGGTCAGGGGCCGGTCCCAGGCACGGCGTGCGCGGGTGTAGAGGCGGCGTACGGGGTTGTCGCGCGGCAGGCCGGGCCCGGGGGGCCGCCGGGGGGCGCGCTGGACGGGAGGGCGCCTTGTACGGCTACTGGGCACGACCGGCCCCCCTCGTCGTGGGAGGGCGTCCCGCCGGGGTTCCTGCGGGTCCTACGGGTCCTCCGAGCCCCCCAGGGACGGGGTGGCGGCGCAGCGCCGTGCCGTCACCGGCCGTAGCCTGCCGCCCGTACACCGACCACGATGGCGTCACGTGTCGCTCCCAAGGATCCCGGGCGCCCCGGCCGGCCCGTGTCTGCCGTCAGGCGCCCGCGGCGCCGAGTTCGCGGACCGCTTCCGCGAACAGGTCACCGCGCTGGTTGTAGTTGGCGAACATGTCCATGGAGGCACAGGCCGGCGCCATGAGTACTGTGTCGCCGGCGCGGGCGAGCCGTGTCGCCTCCTGGACCGCCGCGGGCATCGCCCCAGTGTCGGTCCGGTCGAGGTCGACCACCGGCACCTCGGGGGCGTGTCGCGCGAGGGCTTCGCGGATGAGGGCCCGGTCCGCGCCGAACAGGACGACGCCCCGCAGTCGCTTCGCCGACGTGGCGACGAGCTCGTCGAAGGTCGCGCCCTTGGCGAGGCCGCCCGCGATCCACACGATCGACTCGTAGGCCGCCAACGAGGCTTGTGCCGCATGGGTGTTGGTGGCCTTGGAGTCGTCGACGTAGGCGATGCCGTCGACGTCGGCCACGTGCTGGATGCGGTGGGCGTCGGGCCGGAAGGCCCGCAGTCCGTCCCGTACGGCCGCGGGGGGTACGCCGAAGGCGCGGGCCAGGGCCGCCGCCGCGAGGGCGTTGGCGATGTTGTGCGGGGCGGGCGGCTCCACGTCCGCGATCTCGGCGAGTTCCTGGGCCTGCTTGTGCCGGTCCTCGACGAAGGCGCGGTCGACCAGGATGCCGTCCACGACGCCGAGTTGGGACGGCCCCGGGGTGCCGAGCGTGAAGCCGACGGCCCGGCAGCCCTCCTCCACGTCCGCGCCGCGCACCAGGTCCTCGGTGGCCGGGTCGGCGACGTTGTAGACGCAGGCGACCTGGTTGCCCTCGTAGACGCGGCCCTTGTCGGCGACGTAGGCCTCCATGGAGCCGTGCCAGTCGAGGTGGTCGGGCGCCAGGTTCAGGACGGCCGCGGAGTGGGCGCGCAGGGAGGGCGCCCAGTGCAGCTGGTAGCTGGACAGTTCCACGGCGAGCACGTCGAGGTCGGCGTACGCCTCGTCGGTGCCCAGTACGACGTCGACGATCGGTGTGCCGATGTTGCCCACCGCGGCCGTACGAAGTCCCGCGGCGGCCAGGATCGAGGCGAGCATCCGGGTCGTGGTGGTCTTGCCGTTGGTGCCCGTGACGGCCAGCCAGGGGGCGGCCTTCCTGCCGTCGTGGCCGCGCAGCCGCCAGGCGATCTCGACGTCGCCCACGACGTCCACGCCTGCCTTCGCGGCGGCCAGGAAGAGGGGGCTGTCCGGCTTCCAGCCCGGTGAGGTGACCACCAGGTCGGTGCCCTCGGGCAGGGTCTCGGCGTCCGCGAGGCGGACCGGGATGCCCTGCTGTTCGAGGGGGACGGCCCGCTCGCGGTGAGCCGGGGAGTCGCCGCCGTCGACGACGGTGACCGACGCGCCGAGGCCGGCCAGGGCGCGGGCGGCGCTGATGCCGCTCACGCCGAGACCGGCAACGGTGATGTTCATGCCCTGCCAGGCGGACGCGGTCGTCACTTCTTGGCTGCCCATCCCGCGTAGAAGAGGCCGAGTCCGACGATGACGCACATGCCCTGGATGATCCAGAAGCGGACCACCACAAGGACTTCGGACCACCCCTTGAGTTCGAAGTGGTGCTGCAGCGGTGCCATCCGGAAGACGCGTCTGCCGGTGAGCTTGAAGGAGCCGACCTGGATGACCACCGACATGGTGATGAGGACGAAGAGGCCGCCGAGCAGGGCGACCAGGATCTCCGTGCGGGAGCAGATCGCGAGGCCGGCGAGCGCTCCGCCGAGCGCCAGGGAACCGGTGTCCCCCATGAAGATCTTGGCGGGCGAGGTGTTCCACCACAGGAAGCCGAAACAGGAGCCCATGAGTGCGGCGGCGACGACCGCGAGGTCCAGCGGATCTCGTACCTCGTAGCACGCGCCCGGGTTGGTGAGGGTCTGCGCGTTGGCGCAGGACTCCTGGAACTGCCAGACGCCGATGAACGTGTAGGCGCCGAACACCATCGTCGCGGCGCCGGTGGCCAGGCCGTCCAGACCGTCCGTCAGGTTCACGCCGTTCGACATCGCGAGGATCATGAACAGCGCCCAGACCACGAACAGCACCGGGCCGATGGACCAGCCGAAGTCCTGCACGAAGGAGAGCTTGGTGGAGGCCGGGGTGTTGTTGCGGTTGTCCGCGAACTGCAGCGCGAGGACCGCGAAGGCGATGCCGACGATCAGCTGCCCCGCCATCTTCGCCTTGGCCCGCAGACCGAGCGAACGCCGCTTGACGATCTTGATGTAGTCGTCGAGGAAACCGACCACGCCCATGCCCGTCATCAGGCCGAGCACCAGCAGTCCGGAGAACGTCGGCGGCTTCCCCGTGATCACCTTGCTGAGGAAGTACGCGAGCAGCGTGGCCAGGATGAAGGCGATGCCACCCATGGTCGGCGTACCGCGCTTGGCGTGGTGCTCGCGCGGGCCGTCGTCACGGATGTACTGGCCGTAGCCCTTGCGGGCAAGGAGCTTGATCAGCAGGGGCGTGCCCACGAGAGTCAGGAAGAGGCCGATGACTCCCGCGAACAGGATCTGATTCATCATCAGACGGCAACCTCACCCTCGGTGCCCTCGACCAGCGCCTGCGCGACCCGTTCGAGACCGACCGACCGGGACGCCTTCACGAGTACGACGTCTCCCGGACGCAGCTGACTGCGCAACAGGTCGACCGCCGACTGTGCGTCGGACACGTGCACCGACTCCTCACCCCACGAACCCTCGTTATATGCGCCCAGTTGCAGCCAGGACGCTTCCCTGCCCCCGACCGCGACGAGCCTGCTGACGTTGAGCCGGACGGCGAGCCGTCCGACCGCGTCGTGCTCGGCGAGCGCCTCGTCCCCGAGCTCGGCCATCGGACCGAGCACCGCCCACGTCCGACCCCCTTGTGACCGTGAGGCCTCGCCCATGGCCACGAGCGCGCGCAGGGCGGCTCGCATGGACTCGGGGTTCGCGTTGTAGGCGTCGTTGACGACCGTCACGCCGTCCGGGCGCTCGGTGACCTCCATCCGCCAACGGGAGAGGGTGCCCGCCTCGGAGAGCGCGGTGGCGATCTCGTCTGCGGACATGCCCAACTCATGGGCGACGGCGGCGGCGGCGAGCGCGTTCGACACGTGATGCTCACCGTACAGGCGCATGGTCACTTCGCTGCACCCGGAGGGTGTGTGAAGCCTGAACGCGGGCTGTCCGCTTCCGGTGAGCCGCACGTTCTCGGCCCGTACGTCCGCTTCGTCGGACTCTCCGAAGAGGATCACGCGTGCCTTCGTACGCGAGGCCATGGCCCGTACGAGGGGATCGTCGGCGTTGAGGACGGCGACGCCGCCGGCGTCGGCCGGGGGCAGGCCCTCCACCAGCTCGCCCTTCGCCTGGGCGATCTGCTCGCGGCCGCCGAACGAGCCGATGTGGGCGGAGCCGACGTTGAGGACGAGGCCGACCTTCGGGGGCGTCAGGTCCGCGAGGTAGCGGATGTGGCCGATCCCGCGGGCGCCCATCTCCAGGACGAGGAACCGGGTCTCCGCGGTGGCGCTGAGCGCGGTGAGCGGCAGCCCGATCTCGTTGTTGAGCGAGCCGGGCGTGAAGACCGTCGGTGCCTTGCTGCGGAGCACCTGGGCGATCAGGTCCTTGGTGCTGGTCTTGCCCGCGGAGCCGGTGAGGGCGACGAGGGTCGTGCCGAGCCGCTCCACGACGTGCCGGGCGAGGGCGCCCAGCGCCCGCTGGACGTCGTCCACGACGATCGCGGGCACCCCGACGGGCCGGGAGGCCAGGACGGCCACGGCGCCCGCCGCGACGACGCCGGCGGCGAAGTCGTGGCCGTCCACGCGCTCGCCCGCGAAGGCGACGAAGAGGCTGCCAGGGCCCACTTCCCGGGAGTCTCTGACGACTTCTCCGGTGACCTGGACCGACGTATCCGGTATGTCGTGTGTCTGCCCGCCGACAACTGAGGCGATCTCGGCGAGAGAGAGGGCGATCACAAATTCATCCCTGGGTCTTCTGGATGGCTGCGCGGAGCACCTGGCGGTCGTCGAAGGGACGGATCACTCCGGCGATGTCCTGGCCCTGTTCGTGGCCCTTGCCCGCGATCAGCACGGTGTCGCCCGGCCGGGCGCGGGCGACGGCGGCGGCGATCGCGGCGGCCCGGTCCTCGAAGACCTGGACCTCTCCGCGTTCGTGCGCCGGCACCTCGGCGGCGCCCGCGAGCATCGTGGCGAGGATGGCGAGGGGGTCCTCGCCACGGGGGTTGTCGGAGGTCAGTACGGCGATGTCGGAGAGCCTGACCGCGGCGGCGCCCATCGGCATCCGCTTGGTTCTGTCCCGGTCCCCGCCGCAGCCGAGGACGATGTGCAGTCTGCCCTCGGTGACCTTGCGCAGGGCGCGCAGGACGGACTCGACGGCGTCCGTCTTGTGCGCGTAGTCGACGACCGCGAGGTACGGCTGTCCGGCGTCCACGCGCTCCAGGCGGCCCGGCACGCCCGGTACGGCGGCGATGCCGTCGGCGGCGGTCTGCGGGTCGATCCCGGCGGCGGCGAGGGCGACGACGGCGGCGAGCGTGTTGGCCACGTTGAAGGGGCCCGCGAGCGGTGCCTTGGCGGTGATCCGCTCGCCCTTGGGGCCGATCGCGACGAAGAGCGAGTCCATCGGGCCGACCCGGACGTCCTCGGCGCGCCAGTCGGCGTCCGGGTGTCCCTCCGCGGAGAACGTCACCACGGGGACGCCGGCCTCCTTGACGAGCCTGCGGCCGTATTCGTCGTCGAGGTTGACCACACCGAGCCTGCTGCGGTCCGGTGCGAACAGCCGCGCCTTGGCCTGGAAGTAGTCCTCCATGTCGGAGTGGAACTCCATGTGTTCCGGGCTGAGGTTGGTGAAGACCGCGATGTCGAAGACACAGCCGTCGACCCGGCCGAGGACCAGGGCGTGGCTGGAGACCTCCATGACGACCGCCTCGACGCCGCGCTCGCGCATGACCGCGAACAGCGCCTGGAGGTCGGTGGCCTCGGGGGTGGTGCGCTCCGACTTGATGCGCTCGTCGCCGATGCGCGTCTCGACGGTGCCGATGAGTCCGGTGCTGCGGACCCCCTTCAGACCGCCCTCCATGAGGTACGCCGTCGTGGTCTTGCCCGATGTGCCGGTGATGCCGATCTGGAGCAGGTCGGGGCCGGGGTGGCCGTAGATCGAGGCGGCCAGCTCGCCCATCACGCCGCGCGGGTTCTCCACGACGAGGACCGGCAGTCCGGTGGCCTCGGCGCGGGCGGCCCCCGTCGGGTCGGTCAGCACGGCGACGGCGCCGAGTCCGGCCGCCTGCGTCACGAAGTCGGCGCCGTGCAGGCGGGCGCCGGGCAGCGCTGCGTAGATGTCGCCCGGACGCACGGCGCGCGAGTCATGGGTGATGCCCGTGACCTCGGCGGCGCCTTCCGGGCGCTCGGCACCCGACTGGTCGGCGACCTCCGCGAGGGGTGTGGCGGAGTTCTGGACCGGTCGCGGCGGCCCCGGATATGTCACAGGGACGCCCTTCTGGGTGGTTTGGGACTGATCGGCGTGTGGCACGGCGGTGAGCGTACCGGGCAGGGCCCCGCCGGAGCGAAGCGAGGGGTGTGGCGGGGCGGACGGCGAGCCGTCGTTGCCGGGGTCGGGAGTGATCGTTGTCACGAGCGTGTTCCTGGTCGGTGTTCCGGGCGGCGGGCACCGGCTGTTCGGGCCGGTGCCGGTCAGGGTGTGAAGGTGACGGGGAGTCCGGGGGCCGATCTCCCGGTGGGCGGCACCTGGAGGGTCTTCAGCGCGAACTCCAGGACCTGCTTGTAGACGGGCCCGCAGATCTGACCGCCGAAGTAGCTGCCCTCGGTGGCGTTCTGGATGGCGCAGTACACGGTGACGCGGGGGTTGTCCGCGGGTGCGAATCCCGCGAAGGACGAGGTGTATCCGTTGTAGCGGCCGGTGGCCGGATCCACACGGTTGGCCGTGCCCGTCTTGCCCGCGACGCGGTAGCCGGGGATACGCGCCTTGGTGCCGGTGCCCTCCTCGTCGTCCACGACGGACTCCAGCATCTGGGCCACGGTCTTCGCCGTCTTCTCGCTGACGACCCTCGTCTTCTTGGGCTTGGCGGCCGGGGTGAAGTGTCCGTCGGCTCCCTTCGTGCCGCGGACGAGCGTCGGTTCCACGCGTACGCCGCCGTTGGCGATCGTCGAGTAGACGGAGGCCGCCTGCATCGCGTTGACGGACACGCCCTGGCCGAAAGGAATCGTGTACTGCTGGGAGGTCGACCACTGGTCGGCGGGGGCGAGGATGCCCTTCGTCTCGCCGGGGAAGTCCAGGCCCGTGTACCCGCCGATGCCGAACTTGCGCAGATACGAGTAGAGGACCTGGTTGGCCTCCTTCTGTGTCGCGCCGAGCTGGCCGGTGGCCAGGATGGTGCCGATGTTGCTGGACTTGGCGAGGACGCCGTTGAGCGTCAGGTACCAGGTCGGGTGGTCGATGTCGTCGCGGAAGAGCCGGTCGCCGCGGTGCAGCCGGTTGGGCACGGTCACGTGCGTGGCGGGCGTGGCGGCGCCCTCCTCCAGGACGGCGGCCATCGACATGACCTTCGCGGTGGAGCCCGGCTCGAAGGCGTCCTCCAGGCTCCAGTTGTGCAGGGCTCCCCCGTCGGCCTTGGACAGGTCGTTCGGGTCGAAGCCGGGCGCGTTGGCCATCGCGAGGATCTCGCCGGTCCTGTTGTCCTGCACCATGACGTACCCGCGGTCCGCCTTGGACTTCTCGACCTGCTCGGCGATGGCGTTCTGCGCGGCCCACTGGATGTCGCGGTCGATGGTCAGCTCGACCTCGGAGCCGGCCACGGCGGGCTTCTCGGTGGAGCCCGCGGTCGGCACCTGCCGTCCGCCGGACTGGGCGTAGCGGATCTCGCCGTCCTTGCCGGACAGTTCCCCGTTGAGCTGCTGCTCGATGCCGCCGCCGCCCCTGCCGTCGGCGTTGACCCAGCCGAGTATCCCGGCGCCGAGGTCGCCGTTCGGGTAGACCCGCTTGCTGCTGGGCTCCTGGAGGACGCCCGCCAGGACGTTCACCGCCCCGTCCGCGCCGGCCTTGTCGGCGAGGGTGCTCTTGAGGTCCTTGATCTGCGTCCAGACCTGGGGGGTCTGGCGGCGGGCGAGCACGACGTAGCGGCCCTTGGTGCGGAGCTTGTCGGCGAGGTCGTCGGGGTCCTTGTCGAGGATCGGGCCGAGCAGGGCGGCGGCCTGCTCGGGCGCGTCACCGATCTTCGTCGCCTTCCGGGTGAACAGCGCGGGGTCGGCGGTGATGTCGTTCGCGTCCACGCTGATCGCCAGTTCGACGCCGTTGCGGTCGGTGATCCCGCCGCGCTCGGCGGCCAGGGTGCGGCTGAGGTACCGGTTCCTGTCGGCCTTGGCCGTGTACTCGCTCGCGTCGACCGCCTGCACCTGGAGGAGCCGTACGACGAAGGCGATCAGTACGAGGGCCAGGGCGAGGCTGACCAGGCGCAGCCGCGGGCGGGGGCTGCCGAGCCGGATGACGCCGGGGCTCTTGGCACCGGGGCTCTTGGCACCGGGCGTGGCGGGGCGGCGGGCGGGCCGGGCGCCGGGTCCCGGACGCCGCTGGGCGCCGGGCTGCCCGGACCGGGCGGGCGCGGGCACCCTGCGGCGCGGGGGTTCCCTGTCGGACATTCCGTCACCTGCCGGGAGTCGTGGAGGTCGGCGTGGACTGCGGGGCGGGTTCCGTGGCCGGGTCCGGCGTCCCGGTGGATACCGGAGGCCCGGTGGACAGCTGCGGCCCGGTGAGCGCCTCGGGCGGGCGGATCAGGGGGACGGACAGGGACGACTGCTCGGTGGCCGTGCCGGGGACGCCGAGGACCGTGCCGTCGGGGTTGAGGAAGGCCGGGTCGCCGCCGGGCACCATGCCCAGCTCGCGGGCGCGGCGCTGGAGGGCGTCGGGGGCGGAGTAGGCGTCCACGTCCCGCTGGAGCGCCTGTTCCTCGTCGGTGAGGCTCTTGGTGTCCTTCTGGAGGTCGTCGAGCTGGAACGACCCTTCGCTGAGGGCGGAGTTCAGTACCAGGAGCCCGATGAGACCGCCCCCGAGCAGCACCACGACCAGGAGGACGAAGGGGGCGCGGGCGGCCTGTCCCGAGCCCGTCGGGAAGAGCCGCGCGAGCCGGGCCGCTCGCCCTCTCAGTTCGGGTTTCCTGTTCACCCGCCCTCCAGGTGGGCTCGGGTTTCCGGCCGACGGGCCCGTGGGGCCCGTTCCGTGTGTTCCGTGTGCCCGGTCGTCCGGCTCACGCACTCCCGCGTCACTCGGCGTCCTCCCTGATGCGCTGTGCGCCGCGCAGCCGCGCCGGGGCGGCCCGCCGGTTCTGCGCGATCTCTTCCTCGGTGGGGAGTTCGGCACCGCGCGTGAGCAGCTTGAGCCGGGGCTGGTAGCGCTCGGGGACCACCGGCAGTCCGGGCGGCGCGGTGGTGGCGGCGCCCGCCGCGAGCACCTGCTTCACCAGCCGGTCCTCCAGGGAGTGGTACGCCAGCACGGCGATCCGGCCCTCGACGGCGAGCGCCTTCACGGCGGCGGGGACCGCCCTCTCCAGGACGGTGAGTTCGCCGTTGACCTCGATGCGCAGCGCCTGGAACGTGCGCTTGGCGGGGTTGCCGCCGGTGCGCTTGGCCGCCTGCGGCAGGGAGTCACGGATCAGCTCGACGAGCCGCGCGCTGTTGGTGAAGGGCTCCTTCTCGCGCTCGCGCACGACCGCGGACACGATCCGCTTGGCCTGCTTCTCCTCGCCGTACGCCCGCAGGATCCGGACGAGTTCGCCGGGCGGATAGGTGTTGAGCACCTCGGCCGCGCCGATGCCGGTCGTCTGGTCCATGCGCATGTCCAGGGGCGCGTCCTGGGCGTAGGCGAAGCCGCGGTCCGCCTCGTCGAGCTGCATGGAGGAGACGCCCAGGTCGAAGAGGACGCCCTGGACGCTCGTCAGACCCAGGCGGTCGAGCACGTCGGGGAGTTCGTCGTAGACCGCGTGCACCAGCGTGGCCCGGTCGCCGAAGGGCGCGAGCCGTTCCTCGGACAGGCGCAGCGCCTCCTTGTCGCGGTCCAGGGCGACCAGGCGTGCCTCGGGGAACCGGCTGAGCAGGGCCTCGCTGTGACCGCCGAGGCCGAGGGTGCAGTCGACGACCACGGCTCCCGGCCGCTCCAGTGCCGGGGCCAGCAGGTCCAGGCAGCGCTGGAGCATCACCGGGACATGCCGGCCCTGGCCCTGCCCCTCCCGTGGCACCCCACCATCCTTGTTCGCATGCGCTTCGCGCCCCATGGGATCTGGGCCCTCTCAGGTCCGGCGCGGCCGGTGCGCACCGCCGGGTCCCCGCCCTTCCGCGGCCGACACGGGGAGGCACCCCCGAGTGAAGGGGGAGGCCCGCCTGCGCCGGAAGCGCCGGCCGACCGGGAGCGGGAGGAGGCCGAGCCGTACGTACGCGCCGCGCACGCGGGGAGATCCCGGCATGTCGCCGGTCCTCCGGGGGATAGCAGTCCAGCGGGGAGGCCGTCTCGCCTCCCGCTTCGCGTCACTTTAGTCCACGGTGTCTCGCGGTCAATGAACCGGCCTGCGCGTCGTGACTCTCGCCCGCGATCAAGCGGCAAACCGGAATTTTTCACTCGTACGGGTGCACTCGGTCCACTCTTGTGGGTTACCTCACACCAACGCTCATTGAGGTTCTTTGTCCACTCTCACAGCGGGCCCCGACAGCACGTGCCCCTTACCGTCATAGGTATGACGACTTCTGCATCCGTTCCCACAGAACCCGAAGACGCCATGTCCCACCGAGGGAGCGTCACCGACCGCCTGGTCGACGCCAACGAGCGGTACGCCGCCGCGTTCGCCGATCCCGGCATGGACGCGCGGCCCGTGCTCCGCGTCGCGGTCGTGGCCTGCATGGACGCCCGTCTCGACCTGCACGACGCGCTCGGCCTGGAGCTCGGCGACTGCCACACGATCCGCAACGCGGGCGGCGTCGTCACGGACGACGTGATCCGCTCCCTCACCATCAGCCAGCGCGCGCTGGGCACCCGCAGCGTCGTGCTCATCCACCACACCAACTGCGGCCTGGAGTCCCTCACCGAGGAGTTCCGGCACGACCTGGAGATGGAGGTCGGCCAGCGCCCGGCCTGGGCCGTTGAGGCCTTCCGGGACGTCGAACAGGACGTGCGGCAGTCCATGCAGCGCGTACGTACCTCTCCGTTCCTTCTGCACGCGGACGACGTACGTGGTTTCGTATTCGACGTGAAGACGGGCCTGCTGCGTGAGATAGACCCCACCTGACGTCGGTTCGGCCCGGCCAAAGTCCCCAAGGCCCGACATATCGCGGCCAGTTATCCACAGGCGAGTGACACGAACCGGTAACGGCAACAAGAATGCGTGTGTGGCGTCACGCGGAACTTTTCCAGCGTGGTGTCCGTGTTCGGGGTGGGCCGGTTCGCATCGTAGAGCGTCGGCCCGGAGAAAGTACGGGCCGAGGAGGGCCGGGTGACGACCTATGACGATCGAGCGAGCCTCACAGATCTGACCACCACTGCGGAGAGAGTCCGCAGTTCGGTGGAGGAAGTGATCGAGGGCAAGCCTGAGGTCGTACGGCTTTCGCTGACCGTGCTGCTCGCCGAGGGACATCTTCTGATCGAGGATGTCCCCGGCGTCGGCAAGACCATGCTGGCCAAGGCACTGGCGCGGTCCATCGACTGTTCGGTGCGACGTATTCAGTTCACGCCCGACCTGCTGCCCTCGGACATCACAGGTGTGTCCATCTGGGACCAGCAGCGCAGGGACTTCGAGTTCAAACCGGGTGCGATCTTCGCGCAGATCGTGATCGGCGACGAGATCAACCGCGCGTCGCCCAAGACCCAGTCGGCGCTCCTGGAGTCCATGGAGGAGCGCCAGGTCACCATCGACGGGACGACCTACGAGCTGCCCAGCCCGTTCATGGTGGTCGCCACCCAGAACCCGGTCGAGATGGAGGGCACCTACCCGCTGCCGGAGGCGCAGCGCGACCGTTTCATGGCCCGGGTCTCCATCGGCTACCCCAGCGCGGAGGCCGAGCTGCAGATGCTCGACATCCACGGTGGTGCCTCCCCGCTGGACGACCTCCAGCCGGTGGCGCACGCGCACGAGATCGTGAAGCTCATCGACGCGGTCCGCACGGTGCACGTCGCCGACCCGGTCCGCCGGTACGCGGTCGACCTGGTCGGCGCCACCCGCAGCCACCCGGACCTGAGACTCGGCGCCTCGCCGCGCGCCACGCTGCATCTGCTGCGCGCCGCGAAGGCGTCCGCCGCTCTCAGCGGCCGGGACTACGCGCTGCCGGACGACGTCCAGGCTCTCGCCGTGGCGGTCCTGGCGCACCGGCTGCTGCCCACCGCCCAGGCGCAGTTGAACCGTCGTACGGCCGAGCAGGTCGTCCTGGAGATCCTCCAGCGCACGGCCGTGCCCGCGGCGCCCCAGCCGCCGGGCGGTCTGGTAACGGGCCGGGGCTCGGCCGCCCTGGGCCAGCAGCCGCCCCGGAGGCTGTGATGACCACCGGGGGGATGCCCGCAGCCACGGCCGAGGAGGACAAGGGCGGGCTGCGCACGGCTCTCGCCGGGCTCACCACGCGCGGTCGGTCGTTCCTGGCCGCCGGCATCGCGGCAGCCATCTGCGCGTACGTCCTGGGGCAGAGCGATCTGCTCCGGGTCGGGCTGCTGCTCGCCGTGCTGCCACTGGTCTGCGCGGCCGTGCTGTACCGCACGCGCTACCGCGTGGCCGGCAGCCGCCGCCTCTCCCCGGGGCGGGTGCCGGCGGGCTCCGAGGCGCGCGTCCATCTGCGGATGGACAACGTCTCCCGGCTGCCCACGGGCCTGCTGATGCTCCAGGACCGGGTGCCGTACGTGCTGGGGCCGCGGCCCCGCTTCGTACTGGACCGGGTCGAGGCGGGCGGCCGGCGCGAGGTCTCGTACCGCGTGCGCTCGGATCTGCGTGGCCGCTATCCGCTGGGCCCGTTGCAGCTGCGGCTCAGCGACCCGTTCGGCATGTGCGAGCTGACCCGCTCCTTCTCCACGTACGACACCCTCACCGTCGTCCCGCGCGTGGAGCCCCTGCCGCCGGTGCGGCTGACCGGCGAGGCGAAGGGGTACGGCGACGGGCGGCAGCGCTCGCTCGCGCTGGCCGGCGAGGACGACGTGATCCCGCGCGGCTACCGCTACGGCGACGACCTGCGCCGGGTCCACTGGCGTCTGACCGCCCGGTACGGCGAGCTGATGGTGCGCCGCGAGGAGCAGCCGCAGCGGTCCCGCTGCACGGTGCTCCTCGACACCCGGGGCATCGCCTTCGACGGCGCGGGCCCGGACTCGGCCTTCGAGTGGGCCGTGTCGGGCACGGCGTCGACGCTGGTGCACATGCTCGAACGAGGCTTCTCCGTACGGCTGCTGACCGACACCGGCACCTCGGTGCCGGGCGAGGGCGCCGACGGGTTCGCCGGGGCGAGCCAGGAGTCGGCGGACGCGGCGGGGCTGATGATGGACACCCTCGCGGTGATAGACCACTCCGACGGTACGGGCCTGTCGCGGGCGTACGACGTGCTGCGTAGCGGCAACGAAGGGCTGCTGGTGGCCTTCCTCGGCGACCTGGACGAGGAGCAGGCGTCGGTGCTCGGCAAGATGCGCCAGCGCAGCGGCGGGGCGGTCGCCTTCCTGCTGGACAGCGAGGCATGGGTGCGGGGCGCCGCCGACGAACAGAGCGAGGAGCGGCTTCGGATGCTGCGTGAGGCGGGCTGGACCGCCCTGGCCGTCCCGCCGGGCGTCGGCCTGGCCGACCTGTGGCGGGAGGCGGACCGACAGCGCAACGGCGTCGCGTCGACCGGCGGTACGGCGGGAGGCGGTGGCTCATGAGCGGACGCGCACGACTCGCGCTGTGCGCCGCGGCGGCCACGCTGCTGGCGGGCTGCGCGCTGCTGCCGCTGGTCGACCCGGCGAGCTGGTATCTCCAGGCGGCGTTCCTGCTCGCGGTGCAGACCGGGGTGGGCGCGGCGGCCCGGCGGGTGCCACTGGCACGGTCGCTGACGATCGCGGTGCAGGCACTGGTGACCCTGATGCTGCTGACGCTGTCGTTCGCCCGGGAACAGGCCATCGCCGGGCTGCTGCCCGGCCCCGAGGTGTTCCGGTACTTCGGTGACCTGCTCCAGACCGGCTCGGACGACGTCGGTCGGTACTCGATACCGGCGCCGCTCTCCGACGGCATCCGGCTGATGATGGTCGGCGGAGTCGTGGTCATCGGACTCGCGGTGGACGCGCTGGCGGTGACGTTCCGCAGTGCGGCCCCCGCCGGGCTGCCGCTGCTCGCGCTGTACTCCGTCGCCGCGGGTCTCTCGGACGGCGCCGCCGGGTGGATCTGGTTCCTGCTGGCGGCCGCCGGCTATCTGGTGCTGCTGCTCGCCGAGGGACGTGACCGGCTCTCGCAGTGGGGCCGGGTCTTCGGCGGCGGGGCCCGCGCGCCGGGCGTGGCTCCCTCGGAGAGCGCGCTCGCGCCGATCCGTACGGGGCGGCGCATCGGCGCCGTGGCGCTCGGCATCTCGCTGGTCGTGCCGCTCGCCCTGCCCGCGCTCGACGGCGGGCTGCTGGACGCCGCGGGCACCGGGGTGGGCACGGGTTCCGGCGGCGGCGGCACGATCTCCGCGGTGAATCCGCTGGTCTCGCTCCGCGACAGCCTGAACGTGGACGAGGACCGCGAGGTCATGTCCTACCGCACCAACTCCGAGGAGACGCAGGACCTCTATCTGCGGATCGTCTCGCTCGACGAGTTCGACGGCACGGCGTGGAAGCCGGCCAAGCGCCATGTCGAGGACGTGCCGGGGTCGTTCCCGACGCCGCCCGGCCTCGGTGACGACGTCCTGCGCACCGAGGTCCAGACGAGGATCTCGGCGGCCGACTGGTACGCGCAGGACTGGCTGCCGATGCCCTACCCGGCCAGCCAGGTGGGGATCGACGGCAAGTGGCGGTACGAGCCCGTGGGCCGCACGCTCGTCGGCGACCACGGCCAGACCACGCGCGGCCTGGAGTACACGGTCAAGAGCCTGATCGTGCAGCCGACCGCGGAGCAGCTCGCCGACGCGCCCGAGCCGCCGGAGGTGCTGAAGCGCCAGTTCACCAGGGTGCCGGGCTCGCTGCCGCCGGTGGTGGCCCAGACGGCACGGGACGTCACGGAAGGCTCGGCCAACGACTACGAGCGCGCGGTGAAGCTGCAGGACTGGTTCGCCCTGTCGGGCGGCTTCACGTACGACACGGAGGTGCAGGTCGGCAGCGGGTCGCAGGCGATAGCGCGCTTCCTGAGGGACAAGGAGGGCTTCTGCGTCCACTTCTCCTTCGCGATGGCCTCCATGGCCCGCACGCTGGGCATACCGGCCCGGGTCGCGGTGGGCTTCACTCCTGGTTCGCCCCAGGCGGACGGCACGTCGACGGTGGGGCTGCGGGACGCGCACGCCTGGCCCGAGCTGTACTTCGAGGGCGTGGGCTGGACCCGTTTCGAGCCGACGCCGAGCCGGGGCACGGTTCCGGAGTACACCCGCACGGACACGCCCGGCACGACGGTCCCCAACCCGGACGTGCCGTCGCGGTCCTCCTCCACGGCGCCCTCCGCCGAACCGTCGGACAGCGAGAGCTGCACGGCGGCGGAGAAGAAGCTGGAGCAGCCCTGTGGCAGCGAGTCTCCGCAGGCGGCCTTCGGGGCGACGAACGACGATCCGCCGTGGTTCCTGCTCCTGGTCCTCGCCCTGGCCGGCCTCGCGGTGCTCGCGGTGCCGCTGCTGCCGATGCTGTGGCGGATACGGGCCCGATCGGTGCGGCTCGGTGCGCACGGGCGGACCGAGGCGGACACCGCGGCCGCCACGCTGGCGGCCTGGCAGGAGGTGAGCGACACGGCGTGGGACTTCGGTATCGCGCCCGACGAGTCGCAGACGCCGCGCAAGGCGGCGGCGCGGATCGTCCACGTCGGGCACCTCGATCCGGAGGCCGCGGCCAGTGTCCACCGGGTCGCCGACGCGGTGGAGCAGGTCCTGTACGCGCCACGCCCCCGGCCGACGGCGGGTCTGGGCGATGACGTGCGCCGGATGACCGCGGGCCTGCGGGCCACGGCCGACCGCGGCACGCGCCTGCGCGCACTGCTCGCACCGCGCTCGACCGTACGGGTGGCGTGGGCGGTCTCGGACGGCTGGATCGCACTGAGGTCCCGGGCCGCGGCCCGCTGGGCGGCGGTCCTACGCCGGCCGTCGGGACAGAACAGCTAGAACAGCAGGCGGCTGAGAGCGGCGGCTGAAGCTGGAAGGGGATGCCTGCCCTGGTCGGGTGGGCATCCCCTTTTCGCTGTGCGGCTTCTTGCTGGGCGGCACGCACCATGGCCGGCCGGCCGTTTCCGGTGCGGAGAATGGGCGTAGGCGGGCACGCTGAAGGGGTGGCCACCTGAAAGGCGGTCACCCCTACGTGCGTATACGTGCGTGCGTGTGTCGGCCCGGGCCCGGTGGGCTACTGACCGCCCTGCTCGTCACGGCGCCGCTGCCAGCGCTGTTCGATGCGGTCCATCATGGAGCGCCGCTGCCGACCCTGACGACGGGTCTGCGGAGCACCCGGCGCACTCGGCGCACCCGCCGCGGGTTGTTCACCCGGCTTGGGGGCCTTGCGCCAACCGGTGACGGCGAGCACCGCGCAGCCCAGCATGACGAGAAAACCCACCACGCTGACCCAGATCTGCTGTGCGACCATTCCGGCCATGAGGAGCGCGATACCTACGAGGAAGCCCGCGACCGCCTGGTAGACCCGTCGCCGGGTGTACGTACGCAGCCCGCTTCCCTCAAGCGCTGTCGCGAACTTGGGATCTTCGGCGTACAGCGCTCGCTCCATCTGCTCGAGCATTCGCTGCTCGTGCTCCGAGAGCGGCACGGCGTCCTCCTCATCGTGCAGTCGCCGGGGCGACCGGGGGTCCCCTTCAGGATAGGCAGGGAATCGCCCCCGTGAAACCCGCCCCTCTGCGCCAATTCGCCAACCGGAACCCGCCATGGCGCTCCGATCCACTGAGGCGTAGATTCCCCAGCGACCGGCCCGTCATGCCGAACGGTCTCCCCCGATCATACGGCTCCGCGCGCCCGATCGGGTGGCCTGTGGCGTACTCCATCTGCCGTCGCGTCCCTGATCAGCGGTACGTCGCAGGAGGCGGCTCACCCCTCGGCAGGCTCCCGCGCCTCACCGAGCACATGAAGCTGCGTGGCAACAGAGTGGAAGGCGGCTAGTTCGGCAGCCGCGGCCTCCAGCTTCAGCAGGGCGTCCAGGGCTCCCGGCTCGGTGTCCACGAGGACCCCGGGCACCAGGTCCGCGAAGACCCGTACGCCGTGTACGGCGCCGACGGTCAGGCCCGCGCCCTCGACCAGAGCGGTGAGCTGATCGGCCGTGAAACGCCGCGGTACGTGATCACCCTCGCCCCAGCGGCCGTCCGGGTCACTCAGGGCGTGCCGGGCCTCCGTGAAGTGTCCGGCGAGGGCCCGGGCGAGCACGGCGCCGCCCAGACCGGCGGCGAGCAGGCTGAGGACGCCCTCGGGGCGCAGCGCGCCGACCACGTTGCCGAGGCCCTCGGCGGGGTCGTCCACGTATTCGAGCACGCCGTGGCACAGCACCGCGTCGTAGCCGCCGCGCTCGACGACGTCGAAGAGGCCGTGCGCGTCGCCCTGGACGCCCTGGACGCGGTCGGCGACGTCGGCCTCGGCGGCCCGGCGCTCCAGCGCGAACAGCGCGTTCGGGCTGGGGTCGACGACGGTGACGCGGTGACCGAGGCGGGCCACGGGCACCGCGAAGTTGCCGCTGCCGCCCCCGGTGTCGAGCACGTCCAGCGACTCCCGGCCCGCGGCCTTGACCCGGCGGTCGAGGGCGTCCTTCAGAACGTCCCAGACCACGGAGGTACGGAGAGAAGCGCGGGGGCGGAGCGGGTCCGACACGGCAGTTGACTCCTCGGCGTGGCGCCGCCTCGTGCGGGGCGGAGCGATGGGGGTACCTCCCCGCCCTGTGCGGCGCCGGGGAGATGCAGGCGTCACCAACCTTATTGCCTCACGCCCACTGCCCGGCTCCCTGTCTCGCGCGCCGGACGCAGGGCCCCTCACCGGCCCGAACCTCCCGGCACGGGCGCCGTCAGCCCACGTCCGGGACGTCCGGCACCTCCCGGGCGCCCGGTGGCATCCGCGCCTCCTGGTCGCTCTCCCGCGGCTGGGGCAGGACGGGCTGGAGCACCAGCATGCGCTCGACGAGGCGCAGGAACATCGCCACGTCGCGCAGCAGGTCGTCGGCGTCGCGGACGGTGGCCGCGCCCTGGATGCCGGCCTCCGCGCGGGCCCGGCGGCGGGCTCCGGAGGCGAACAGCACGCACCACTCGGCGAGTTCGGGCGCTATCTCGGGCAGTACTTCCCAAGCGCTCCGGATCCTGGCCCGGCGCCGCTCGGTGGTCTCGGGACGGCCTCGGGCGGCGAGGACGGCCGCGGCGGNNCGTTCGGCGTTTCCAGCAGGGACGCCTCGTCGAGTCCGGCGCGGGCCTGGGCGAGCATGTCGAGGGCGGCGGGCGGAGCCGTGGCCCGGCGGAGCACGGGGTGCACATCGCTCGCCGGACCGGTCGGGGAGGGGG
>NZ_LIPP01000082.1 GCF_001418335.1 Streptomyces aurantiacus
TCCAGCGGGTCCGCGGACCCGAAGATCCCGAGGTTGTTGACGAGGATGTCCACCCGCGGCAGCGCGTCCACCACCCGCGACGCTCCTTCTTCGGTGCTCACGTCCGCCGCCACGGGCAGCACATCGGAGCCGGGAACCCGCTCGGCCAGTCGAGCGGCGCTCTCCTCGGCCCGCCGTGCGTCACGGCCGTTGACGGCGACGCGGGCGCCGGCGCCGGCGAGACCGGCGGCGATCGCCTCCCCGATGCCCTGGGTGGAGCCGGTGACCAACGCGGTGCGCCCGGTCAGATCAATGTGCATCTCGCATGCCCCTTCGTATGTGTCCCGCCCCCCTCCTACGTGTCCGTCAGCCGAGTACCCGTTCAGGCACTCCCGCACCGGAACAGGCGTCACGGGGCGGTGGTGTCGACCGCTTCCGCTTCGCTCGCCGGTATGGGTGCCGGGCCCTTCGGACCTCGCACGAGGATGTGGACGAACAGGAGAACCATGACAACGGTTCCGGCCCACATGGCCTGCTGCCAGCCCTCGACGAACGACTCCTGGGCGGCTCGGATCAGCTCCTGCCCGTGCGGACCCGCGGTGTCGGCGGCCGCGACGGCGTTCGCGACGCCTTCGCGGGCGTTGTCGGCGGCGTCCCGCGGAACGGCGTCGAGCCGGGAGTCGATGGCGCTGCGGTAGCCGGCGGACACGAGCGCCCCGAGCATCGCAACACCCAGCGCGGTGCCGAACTCCCTGGTGACATCGTTGAGTGCGGACGCGACGCCTTGCCGCTCGCGGGGCAGGGCACCGGTGATGGCCTCGGTGGACGGTGTCATCGTCAGACCTATGCCGAATCCCATGGCGAGCATGCCGGGAAGCACCGAGAGGTAGCCGCCGTCGACGGAGACGAATGTGGCCATGACGGCCAGGCCCGCGGCGCCCAGCAGGATTCCGGCCGCCATGGTCGGCCGGCTCCCGACGCGTTCGGCCACGCGTGGGGCGAGCCCGGAGGCCACCATCATCAGCAGCGCCATGGGCATGAGCGCCAGGGTGGAGCGAAGCCCGGACCAGCCGAGCACCGCCTGGAAGTACGGAAAGAGAACCACGAAGATTCCCGCCAGCACACCGAAGACCACGAGGAGCGCCACGGAGCCGCTTGCCAGACCTCGCTCGCGGAACAGGCGGACATCGAGGAGCGGAGCATCCCGACGCAGTTCCCAGGCGACGAAACCGACGGCGGCGGCGACACCGACGAAGAGACTCAGCAGCGTCAGGGGCGCGGTCCAGCCTCGCTCGGGACCCTCTTGGAGGACGAAGATGAGCCCGACCACGGCGACGACGGAGGTCAGTGAGCCGACCGTGTCGAACGGGTGCCGGGCCTCGTCCCGCGAGTCGGGTACGGAGCGAAGCGTCATGGCGATGGCCACGAGGACGAGCACGACGGGCAGTACGAAGAGCCACCTCCAGGTCGCCACGTCGACCAGGGCGGCCGACAGGAACATACCCAGCACACCACCGCCACCGGCGACACCCGTCCACACACCGATGGCCCGGGAGCGCTCCTCCGCCGGGAAGGACGAGGTGATGACGGCGAGGGTGACCGGCATGATCATCGCCGCGCCCGCACCGCTCAGGAAGCGGGCCGCGAGCATGACTTCGGTCGACGTGGCGAGGCCGGCGACCGCACTGGCTCCGCCGAAGACGGTCAGGCCGGCGATCAGCACCGGTTTGCGGCCCAGGCGGTCACCGATCGCGCCGAGCGGCAGGAGCAGCGCGGCCAGGGTGATGGTGTAGATGTTGATGATCCACAGGACCGTGCTCTGCGAGGCGTCGAACGCGAGGGCCATCTCCGGCTGGGCGACGTTCAGCCCGGACACCGAAGCGATGACGGCCATGAGAGCAATACAGACCGCGATCAGGATCGCGCGGCGCCGTCGCGGGTCCTGGATGCTTCGGTCCTCCCCGTTCGGGTGCGGGACGCTCGGCCGGTTCGTACTCATGGGGACCTTTCGGTTGGCACGGAAGAGAATTCGGCCTGGGCAACGGACGAACGGGCGGGGCCGTCGCGCGGCGTGCACAATGACGTCGTGGCGCAGCGCATCCGCACCAGGCCTCTGAGCTGGTGCTTCGGCGTCCCACACTAAGCACGCTTTGCGTCGTGGGCATACACTCTTGCCCATGACGCAAGACGACGGTGAGCTGGACAGCCTGGTACGCAAGCGGATCCGTGCGCTGCGGGTGGCCCAGGGCTGGTCCCTCGACGAGCTGGCCGCCCGGGCCCGGCTCAGCCCCTCCACACTCAGCCGGATCGAGACCGGTCAGCGCCGCCTGGCACTGGACCAGCTCGTCACCCTCGCCCGCGCGCTGGACACGTCACTCGATCAGCTCGTCGAGACAGCGACGGACGACGTCATCACCAGCCCGATGATCGACACCGCCCACCAGTTGATGCGGTGGCCCCTGCGGGCGGACCCGGGCATGACGGTCATGCGTCAGCGCATGACCGATCCCCCGCCCGACAGTCCTTCACGCATGCGCGCCCATCCCGGCCGTGAATGGCTCGTCGTGCTCTCCGGCACCGCGGTCCTGCTGCTGGGCAACCGGCGTCTTCGGGTGGAGACCAACCAGGCCGCGGAGTTCCCCACCATGCTTCCGCATGCCATCGGCGCCGAGGGCGGCCCGTGCGAGATCCTGGGCATCTTCGACCGCGACGCCCGCCGCGGGCACCAACGCAACGAGGGCGCGGGGGTCGCCGGCCGCACCTCGCCGTGAGGCGAGCGCAGCGCGACAGCATCGACTTGCCCGTGCGGCACTCCCGGCAGCCGTCGTCTTGCGTCGTACGAAAGCGACCACGCCACGACCCGGTGATCCTCTTAGCGTGGACGCCATGACACACGTATCCCCGCACACCGCGCACGGGCAGGAGCACGACGCCGACGGTCAGGCGGAACTCCTCGACCTGGACGCCGAGGTCCTCGCCGAGCACAACTCCGCCATCGCCGCATGGCTGCCCGTCAGGACCACAGTTCGGCACGTCGTGGATCTGGGCTGCGGGACCGGAGCCGGCACTCTCACCCTGCTCAAGCACTTCCCGCAGGCCCGGGTGACCGCCGTGGACGCCTCGACCGGTCACCTGCGCCGCCTGCTCGACAAGGCCGAGGCGGAAGGGCTCGCCGACCGGGTGCACACCGTCCGGGCCGACCTCGACACGGCCTGGCCCGAACTCGGCACACCCGAACTCGTATGGGCGTCGGCCTCCCTGCACCACATGGCCGACCCCGACCGCACCCTGCGCCGGATCCACGACACGCTCGCACCGGGCGGTCTCCTCGCCCTCGTCGAACTGGCGGGCTTCCCGCGTTTCCTGCCGGAGGACGCGCCGGCCGACCGGCCCGGCCTGGAGGAACGCTGTCACGCCGCACTCGACCACCACCACGCCGAGCGGCTGCCCCACCGTGGCGCCGACTGGGGACCCGAGCTGACCGCCGCCGGCTTCACCGTCGAGAGCGAACGCACCATCACCGTGAACCTCGGCCCGTCCCGCACCGACGCGGTCGGCCGCTACGCACTCGGCAGCCTGCGCCGCATGCGTGGCGGCGTCGCCGCGACCGCCACGCCACTGACGGCCGAGGACCTGGCCGCTCTCGACCGGTTGCTCGACACCGACAGCGCCCACAGCATTCTGCGCCGCGACGACCTGACCGTACGGACCGAGCGCATGGTGTGGGCCGCACGACGCGGGCGGACGCGACGTGGCCCAGGCGAACGCCGCTAATACGCAACCAAAGCTTTCCCGTAAGGAAACCGACGCCTCAGGCCGACCGTCCCAACCGACCCGGCATACGGGCCGCGAGGTGCTCGATCAGCTCGGTCACGCGCCGGGGAACGTGTCCGTCGTCCTCCAGCAAGGCATAGATGTCGGCCGCGGGCGTCGGGATGTGCGGGAGCACCCGGACCAGCTCCCCGCGCTCGACATGCGGGCGGACGTGCCATTCGGAACGCATGATCACGCCCCGGCCCTCCAGGGCCCATTGGGTCACGACATCCCCGTCGTTGCTCGACAGGGGGCCGCGCACCCGGACGTGGCGCGGATCGCTGAGGTCACCGAATCGCCAGAGCGCGTAGTCCGCCTCGTTCTCGCGCAGCACGATGCAGTCGTGCCGCGCGAGATCCTCGACGCGCGTGGGCGCGCCGTGCCGCTCCAGGTACGAGGGCGCCGCGCACGGCACCCGACGGTTCTCCGCGAGCCGGCGCATCCGCAGCGAGGAGTCCGGCGGACTTCCCACGTGAACGGCCACGTCGAACGTCCGCCGGTGCGGCCGCAGAGGCAGCGCCGAGGTGTGCAGCTGCACCTGTAGCTGGGGATGCGACGCGGCGAACTCCGCCAGCAGCGGAGCCACATGGGCACGGCCGAGGCCGAGAGTGGCCTGGACGACCAGGGAACCACGCAGTTCCCCGGAGCGGTCCGTCACCAGCTCCTCCAACTCGCGGAGCCGGTCGAGGATCGAGTCGAGCCCGCTCGCGTACAAGGAGCCCTCCGAGGTCAGCACCAGCCTGCGGGTGCCCCGCTGGACGAGTCGCACGTCGAGGCGCCCCTCAAGTGCGCTCAGCCGCTTGCTGACCACGGGAAGCGACCAGCCGAGTTGGCGTGACGCGGCCGTGAGCGTTTCGCTGGCTGCCACGACCTGGAAGAACTTCAGGTCGTCGACGGACATCTTCATACGGGCCTCCGGTCCGGCAAGTCTTTCTGCCACGGAAAGCATAGGTTTCCCGGGGGCCTGTTGTGGCCGCCCGAGCCGAGGCCCAGAGTGGAGAGTCGCTGAGCCGGCCGGACCGGCGTACTCGGCGAGTCGAGCGAGGAGCCGCAGTCGTGCCACAGCGTTACCGCATCGCCGCCGTGCCCGGGGACGGCATAGGCCGGGAAGTCGTACCCGAAGGGCTGCGGTGCCTGCGCGCGGCGGCCGACGCGTACGACTTCGTACTGGACGTGGAGGAGTTCGACTTCGCCAGCGCGGACTACTGGGTGCGCCACGGGGAGATGATGCCGAAGGACTGGCGCGAGGTGATGGGCGGCTTCGACGCGATCTTCTTCGGCGCGGTCGGGTGGCCCGAGGTCGTTCCCGACCATGTGTCGCTGTGGGGCAGCCTTCTGCAACTGCGGCGCGGGTTCGACCAGTACGTCAACCTGCGGCCGGTGCGCCTGCTGCGGGGAGTGCGCGGTCCCCTGCGCGACCACGGGCCGGGAGACATCGACTTCTACGTGGTACGCGAGAACACCGAGGGCGAGTACTCCAGCATCGGCGGGCGGATCTTCGAGGGCACCGAGCGCGAGACCGTACTGCAGGAGACCGTGATGACCCGGATCGGCGTCGACCGGGTGCTGCGCTACGCCTTCGAACTCGCCGCCGCACGACCGCGCAGACACCTGACCTGGGCGACCAAGAGCAACGGGATCTCGATATCCATGCCGTACTGGGACGAGCGGGCGAGCGAGATGGCGCTGCGCTATCCGCAGGTGACCGCCGACAAGGACCACATCGACATCCTGGCGGCCAAATTCGTGCTGCGGCCCGACCGGTACGACGTCGTTGTCGCGAGCAACCTGTTCGGCGACATCCTCTCCGACCTGGGTCCGGCCTGCACCGGCACGATCGGGATAGCTCCGAGTGCGAACATCAACCCGGAACGGACCCATCCGAGCCTGTTCGAGCCCGTCCACGGGTCGGCCCCGGACATCGCGGGGCGTGGCATCGCCAACCCGGTCGGGCAGATCTGGAGCGGCGCGATGATGCTGGAGCATCTGGGCGAGGCCGCGGCCGCGGCGGACACCGTCGCCGCCATCGAGTCGGTCCTGGAGCAGCAGCCGGACGTCGTCACCCCCGACCTCGGCGGCAGCGGGACGACAACGGCGCTGGGATCGGCCGTCGCCCGGCAGATCGGCCGCACGGACCGGTCCCGAGGACGGGTGGCCTCGTGACCGGCGGATCCGCTCCGGAGATGAAAGAAGACAAAAGAAGAGGCAGAAAGAAGAGGAAGAACGTGCCGCGCGTCCTGATCACCACTGACTACCTGCGCCCCGGCGACGAGGTCGACGAGTACTTCCGGGCCGCCGGTCTCGACACGCGCCACGCCCCGCTGGTCGGACGACGCGATCCGGAGGAACTCGTGTCCGCGCTCGCCGGGATCGACGCGGCGCTCGTCGCGAACGAGCCCCTGACCGCCCACGTCCTCGCCCGCGTTCCGCGGCTGCGCGTGGTGGTACGTACCGGTGTCGGATACGACTCCGTCGACATCGAGGCCGCGAACCGGCTCGGCATCAGCGTGAGCAACCTGCCCGGCATCAACGCGAACGCCGTGGCCGAGTACACGCTGGGCCTGCTGCTCGCTTCGGCTCGTCGCCTCGTCGAGAGCGCCACGGGCGTGTTCGCCGGGAGGTGGCCGCGCGAGGACGGTCACGAGCTGCGCGGCGCGACCCTCGGCCTGGTCGGCTACGGTGCTGCCGCTCGCGCCGTCGTACCGCTGGCCCGGGCGTTCGGGATGGAGGTGGTGTGCACCACCGGTGTCCCGGAGGGGCTGCGCGACGACCCCGCGGTCCGGTTCGTGCCCTTCGCCGAACTGCTGGCCGTGTCCGACTACGTGTCGATCCACACGGCGCTGACCGACAGGACCCGGGCGCTGTTCGGCGCTTCCGCCTTCGCGGGGATGAAGGCGACGGCCGTGCTCATCAACACCGCGCGCGGGGCCGTCGTCGACGAGGAGGCGCTCGCAGACGCGGTCCGCAGGGGCACCATCGCGGGCGCGGCGCTCGACGTGGTGCCGCAGGAACCCCTCCCCGCGGAGAGTCCGCTGCGAGGCGTCGAGGGAATCACCGTCTACTCGCACCTCGCGGGCCAGACCGCGCAGGCCCGCCGGGCAGCGGGTCTGGCGGGCGCCGCCGAGCTCGTGGCCGCGCTGGAGGGGCGGGCCCGGTTCGCCGTCAGCGTCACCGTCAAGTAACCGCCGACGACGCCCGTCGGGGCCGAGCGGGAAGGGTGGGAAGGGTGGAATGGGTGGGAAGGGTCTCAGCCCTTCCCACCCGGCATCGCCCGGACCGTCAGCAAGCTCTACTCGAAGAGATCCGGGTCCGTACGTGAGATCTGGTCGAAGAGCGGCTGGAACTGGAACCAGCCCGCCAGGTCGAAGCCGACCTGCCCGTAGGTGAACTTCGCCTCTTCGTGCGGGATCTGGATCGTGGGTCCCGCCGCCTTGGCGGCGAGCTGGGCCTGAGCCGATCGTTCCATGGTGATGAACCAGTACGCGGCTGCGTCGACGGAGCCCGCCGCGGTGAGCAGCCCATGGTTCCGCAGGATGACCGCCTTGTATCCGCCGAGCGCCTCGGCGATACGCCGGCCCTCTTCCGGGTCGTTGGCCACGCCCGAGTAGTCCTCGTAGCAGCCGTGGTCCTCGTAGAACGCACAGGCGTCCTGGGTGAGCGGCTCAAGCTGCTGGCCTGTCGCCGACAGGGCCTTGCCGTACACCGAGTGGCTGTGGGCGGCGCCGATCGCGTCGGGCCGGGCCGCGTGCACCGCCGCGTGGATGGCGAAGGCCGCCCGGTTCACCCGGTGCCGTCCCTGGACGACGTCCCCCGAGTGGTTGACGAGCAGCAGGTCGCTGACCCTGACCTGCTTGAAGGACACGCCGAACGGGTTGACCCAGAAGTGATCGGGGAATTCCGGATCGCGCGCGGTGATGTGGCCGGCGACGCCTTCCTCGAATCCGAACCGGCCGAAGATGCGCAGTGCGCCGGCCAGCCGCTCCTTGCGGTGACGCCGTTCGACGGCCGGATCACTGAACTCGGTGGGGAGCCGGAAAATCAGCTTCTCTTCCGGAATGGGCACGAGGTCCTGCCAACTCAGCGGGTCGGCCAGGGGGGCGGTCAAGGGGGCGGTCGAGGGATCGCTGCTCCGGATCGATTCCTGCGTCATGATCTTCTCCTCCACTCAGGGGAATGAGGCGAGCGCGAGGCTCAGTTGTCGCGTTCGACCGGTTCGGCGGTGGCGGGCTCAGGCACCCGCAGGGCGGCGAGCGGAACGTGGTGCTGGCCGGCGTGGATGTCCCGGTCGCGGAGACTGGCCTGCGTCACGGGGCGCGGGAAGGAGATCTTCACGACGTTCAGTGCGGGAATGCGGAAGATCTGGACCTGCGCGGCATCCACTCGATACAGGTCGGCGACGACTGCCTCGTTGAGGAAGGACTCGTCGGCCGCGATGGCGTAGGCGGCACTGTCCTTCATGAACGTCTCCATGGTGACCCAGAAGGGTCCTGCGTTCTTGGAGCGGACCTCGATCGCGTAGTCGCCGAGCGTGGGCGGGTGGTTGGAGTGCTCAGGCACGGGAGACCTCGCGGGAGTATTCGGTACGGAACATGCTGGTGGCCGAGTCGACATCGACGACGTGGTTCAGGACGAACTCGTAGGCCGCCCCGCGGGGTGTCTCCGCCGGTGAGGTCGCGAAGGCGAAGCTGGGCAGGTACTCCATCTCCGGCAGCGGGAGATGCAGCATGAGCGGGTTGGCGACCTTGGCGATGGCGGTCGCGGTGGCCTGTGAGGGTGCGTTGACGACGAGCATGACGCCGACCTCCCGGGGCGGGGTGGAGTCGGGGTCGATGTCCTCCAGGATGGCGTTGTGTCCGTAGAGGCGGATGTCCAGGCCGTACTCGTCGTCGGTCAGTCCGAGGGTCTGACCGACGCGGTCGGTGACGATGAGGCGCAGCAGGGCGGCCCAGCGGTCGATGTTGGCGGTGATGTACGGGTCGCGGATGCCGGTGAACGAGACGGTCTCGTAGCCGGTGACCTGGGCGCCTTCGAGTTTGATGGTGTGCTGTTCGGCGGGTTCGAAGCGCGATCCCTCGACGCGTACCCGGCGTTCGTCGAGTGCGGTGTAGGTGGCGTCGGAGACGTCCAGCGTGCCCGCGGGTTCCCGCATGCGGTAGGGGTTGGCCGTCTCGTACAGCATGTGTGCCGCGACCGAGAGGGGCGTGCAGGCGTTGGCCGCGGCGAGGGGTTCGATGACGAAGCCGTTGTGGTCGATGGTGGCGAAGACGCCGCCGGCCCGCGGGTCGGTGGTGCACTGTCCGCCGCATTCGACGACCTTGGCGGCGTGCCAGGCGGGTCCGCCCGGCATGCCGAGCATCATGGGTACCGCGGCGGCGAGTGCGGTGTCGGTGGCCCGCCCCGCGAGGATGACCTGGGCGCCTGCCCGGATGGCTTCGACGAAGGGCTCGTGGCCCATCATGCCGACGATGTGCGTGCAGCTTTCCAGCGTTTCGGGCTGCAGGGGGCCGTGCGGGGCCAGCGGGTGCACCCGGCCCGCGTCGAGTTCTTCCTTGAGGAACGCGGCTTCCTGTTCGCTGTAGATCCGGGCGATCTTCAGGTCGAGGCCTTCCTCGGCCATGATCTGTTCCGCGATTCCGGCGACCCAGTCGACGCCCGAATCGGTGCCGCTGGTGCCGCAGGAGCCGACGATCAGGGGGATGTCCGCGGTGGCGGCTGCCTTGATGAGGATGCGCAGGTCACGGCGGACCGCGGCGGCGGTGGTCTTCGCGACAGCGGCGCCGAGGTAGTGGGGGCCGGAGTCGGTGGAGCCGCCGTCGATGGCGATGACGTCCGGGTCGAGTGCCAGGCCGCGCTCGATGGTCTCCGGGTCGAAGCCGGCGCCGAGCATGCCGGACGGCGCCAGGACTCCGACCCGTGCGACGGCTTCAGTGGACGGGGGCATGGTGGTTCTCCTCGTGGCTATCGGCTTCCTCGTGGAAGATGCGGATGTCTTCCGGCGGAAGGCTGACGGTGAGCTCGCCGGCGGCGGTCGGGCGCGTGGTGGTCACGATGACCGGGGTGCCGCCGATGCGGATGGTGTAGCGGTAGTGGTCACCGAGGTAGGCCTGGTTGTCGACCTTGGCGGTGAGTGTGTCGCCGAGCCGGCTCACGTCACCGCCGCCGCGGTGGATGTCGATGTTCTCGGGCCGTACGCAGATCCGCACCGGGCCGAGCCGCTTGTCGGTGTGCGGCACCTTGAGCGGCTCGCCGACGCCCTCGACGCGTATCACCGCATGGCTTCCGTCGGCCTCGACGACGGTGGCGGGCAGGATGTTCGCGGTTCCGACGAAGTCGGCGACGAACAGGTCGGCCGGGTGTTCGTAGATCTCGGTGGGGGTGCCGACCTGGCGTACCCTCCCCTGGTCCATGACGGCGACGCGGTCGCTCACCGACAGGGCCTCGTCCTGGTCGTGCGTCACGAAGACCGTGGTGACGCCGACTTGGGACTGGAGCGTCTTGAGCCACTGCCGGGACCGGTCGCGCAGCTTGGCGTCGAGGTTCGAGAACGGCTCGTCCAGGAGCAGCATGTCGGGCGGATGCGCGAGCGCCCGCGCAAGCGCGACTCGTTGCTGCTGTCCGCCGGACAGCTCGTGGGGATAACGGCCGGCGTGGCGGCCCAGTTCGACGAGTTCCAGGACTTCCCGGACGCGGCTGTCGCGTTGTGCCTTGGGGGTCTTACGGAGCTTGAGGGGGTAGCCGACGTTCTGCGCGACCGACATGTGCGGCCAGATGGCGTAGGACTGGAACACCACTCCGCAATTGCGGTGCTCCGGTTCGACGTTGACGCGTTTGTGGTCGAAGACGACGCGGTCACCGAACGCGATGCTGCCGGAGTCGGGCTGATGCAGGCCGGCGATCGACCAGAGGGTGGTGGACTTTCCGCAGCCGCTGGGTCCCAGCAGGGTGAAGATCTCACCGTCCTCGACGGTCAGTGACACCTCGTGCAGAGCGGTGTGTCGGCTGAACTTCTTGGTGATCCCGTTCAGGTGGAGACTAGGCACGAGGACGCACCCCCAGCAGGGCGCGGCCCGCGCCAAGGACAACCAAGGTGATGACCATCTGGATGACTCCCAACGCGGCGACGGTCCCGCCGATGCTTGTCGCTGCGAGTTGCAGCATGGTGAGGCCGAGTACGGGAGTCTCGTCGGTGACGAGGAACACCGCCGGTTCGGCGTCGTTGAGCATGGCGACGAAAAGCAGCACGAACGAGGCGCCCATGGCGGGAGCGACGAGACGGAGGACGACGGTGCGCATGGCCGTCCACCACGTGGCGCCCGAGGTGCGGGCGGCGTTGTCCAGGTCGGCGCCGATACCGGCGAGCGCCGGGTAGAAGGCGCTGTAGCCGAGAGCGAGACTTCGGACGGCGAACGCGATGCCGATGCCCCACAGGCTGGCGCGGATGGCTCCGGACCTGTCCAGGAGAGCGAAGCTCCAGAAGAACGCCATGCCGGTGACGAGCGCCGGCATCATCCGCGGCCACAGCATGCCCTGTTGCAGGGAGCCGCGGAAGCGGAAACGGGAGCGATGTGCGATCACCGACAGCACCGCGATGGCAAGGGTCGTCAGAGCCCCGCCGACGGCGGCGATGAGGAGGCTGTTGATGATCGAGTTGGTGTAGAGCGGGTTCTCGAACACGGCGGAGAAGTTGCTGAGTGTCAGCACGCTCCACGGTGAGATGAAGGGCGACAGGATGGAGGTGAACGCCGCGAGGAACACGCCCGCCAGTGGTACGACCACGAAGACGAGCAGGAAGAACGTGATCGCGGCGGCGATGAACCAGCGCGCGGGCCCCAGCTTGAGCACGCGGACGCCGGTGGGTTTCCCGGTGGTCGTGGTGAAGCGGGCGGTGTCCCCCACGAGCCGGTTGCGCAGTACGAGGAGTCCGGACACGGTGACGAGCAGGAACACCGCGCCGGCGGACACCAGGCCCTGCTGCGCGTCGTTGACCCAGTGGTCGTAGAGATACGTGGAGATCAGGCTGATCTTGCTGGAGAACCCCAGGACGAGTGGCAGCCCGAGGACTTCCATCGAGAGGGCGAAGACCAGCAACGCCGCATTCGTGATCGCGGGACGCATCAGAGGCAGGCTGACGGAGAGCAGACTGCGCAGCGGGCGGGCCCCCGACGTACGGGCGGCGTCCTCCAGGGAGGGGTCGATCGACAGCAGCGTGCCGCGGCACAGCAGGAAGACCGTGGGTGAGGCCACGCTCATGGCGACCATGGCCATGCCGGGGATGCTGTAGAGGTTGACCGGCATGCTCAGGAAGGTGTTGGTCTCCAGCCATGAGGACGCGAAGCCGGCCGGGGTCCACATGGCGGCCCAGCCGATGATGAGTACCAGGCCGGGCAGGGCGATCGGCACGAGCAGGAACGTCGTCAGGACACGGCGCCCGGGAATGTCGGTGCGGGTGAGGAACACCGCACATCCCACACCGATCAGAATCGATCCGACGGTGTTGAGGGCGGCGAACAGTACCGAGTTGGTGACCGCGGTCCACCAACTGCGGTCGGTGAGCAGTGCGTCGAAGTTGTCCCAGGTCAGCTGCCCGCCCGATTCGTACAGGGGGGTCGACCACACCGAGGCGGCCACGACCGGGACCACCGATCCGACGATGACCAGCAGCGCGAGGGCCCACAGGACGTAGTGACTCGCGTTGGTCGTCAGCCACCGCCGGCGGGGTGGCTGTCCCGGTGGTGGAGGGGTACGGCCCGGTGGCGGCCGCAGTTGGGTGGTGCTCATCGGTCGTACGCCTTCTTCCAGCGATCGATGATCGCCGGCTTGTCCTTGACGATGTCCTTGGGATAACCGCCGAGCATCATGTTGTCGGCGCCGACGACCTCTTCGATGGCCGGCACCCCGTAGGCACACTTGACTCCCTCGCGATACGGAGTGAATCCGCCCTTGCAGGCGGCTTCCTGTCCTTCGACCGACAGCAGGAAGTTCACGAAGACCTTCCCCGCGTCGGGCGAACTCGCCTTCTTGGTGACGGCGACACCCCTCGGAAGCAGCGGCGTTCCGTCCGTCAGGTACGTGTAGTTGAGGATCTTCCCTGCCTCCTCACCTTCGATCAGCGCTCGGACCGAACCGGACACGAAATACGTGGCCTGGTACTGCCCTTGGGCCAGCTTCTGCATCAGGTTGCCGTTGCCCGACTCGACACCGGTGTTCGGGCCCAGGGCTTCGATGTTCTTCCACCCGGCTTCGCCGTGTTCGGCGGTGTAGTTGCTGACGGCGCCGAAGGACTGGGAATTGCTGATGTCGGTGGCTCCGACTTTCCCTTTGATGGACTTGGACAGCTCGGCGAGGGACGTGAGGTCCTTGGGCTGCTTGTCCTTGGGAATGAGCGCGGTGTTGTAGACGGCGACGAGCGGATCCTCCGACATGGCGACCACGCCGGGGGCGAGCCGTGCGTAGTCGGGGAGGTGCTTGAGGTTCGGGTCGGTGTAGTCGAGGACATTGCCCTTGCCGACGAATTTCAGTACCTCGACCGCGTCCGTGGCCATGACGACGTCCGCGGTGCGCACGCCCGTGGCGGATTCCGTGGCGTAGCGCTGGAAGGTCTGGGTGTCGTTCATGTTCAGCACGCGCACCTTGATGCCGGCGTACTTCGCCTCGAAGGCCTTGGTGAGCGGCGCCATCTGATCGGCGTCCGCGTTGGTGTAGAGGAGGACCGATCCCTGCTTCTTGGCCTTGGCGATCGTCGCCGCGTCGAGCGGCGTGACGGGCGCCGCCTTGCCCACATCGACCGAGGACGTCGGTGTCGCCGACCCGTTGGTGTCCGCGGAGCCTCCGCACGCGGTCAGAACGACCGCGCAGGCAGCCGCCAAGGCGCAAGCTCTGGAGAGCGAGATCATCATTGATCCTCCACTATTTGCTATAGCACTGATGCTGTAGGGAATCGGCCAACTTCTCCGTGGGATGCGGCCGGATCAGTGCGTCGCGCGGGCGACATGCTGAGGGCGTCCGGCTGCGAGTACGCGGTCCTCGATGGGGGTCGACCCCTGACCGGACTGCATTGACTCTGGGCGGGTGAGCGGCATGGCAAGTGCCCCTCGGCCGCCTTACGCCGCTCTGCCTCCGGGTGACTGCGGCAGGTGACGAGCGCTGCATTCCGGCCCCTATGACAAAGATGGTATTTGCTACAGCAGGATTGTCAACCAGTTGCGCCGAGCCAAAACCGCGGCGGGCTTCAGGCGACGGTGCGCGCGGCGACGGGGCGTGGGTCGTCGGACGGGTCAGCTCTCGCGGGGAGCATGCGGCAGCCGGATGGTGACAGTGGTGCCGACGCCCACTTCCGACCGCACATGGACCTGGCCGTGGTGCGCGTGCACGATCGCTTCCACGATGGCCAGGCCGAGACCCGAACCGCCGTAGGCGCGGCTGCGGCTGGCCTCGGCGCGCCAGAAGCGCTCGAAGACCCGTGGCAGGTCCTGCGGGGAGATGCCGGGGCCGTTGTCGACGACACGCAGGTGTACGGCGTCACGGTCCCGGACGATGTCGACCCGTACGGCGGTCCGGGCGGGCGTGTGCTGGACGGCGTTGCCCACGAGGTTGCGTACGACCTGTTGCAGGCGGTGGGCGTCGCCGACGACGGGGGCGGACGGTGCGGGTGACATGGTGATGCCGCGTCGGGGATAGATGATCTGGGCGTCCTCGACGACGTCGGCGGCCAGCCCGGTGAGGTCGACGTCCTGCTGCTCGACGGGCCGGCCGGCGTCCAGGCGTGCCAGCAGGGCGAGGTCTTCGACGAGCAGGCGCATCCGGCCCACTTCGTTCTCGATGTGCTCAAGCGCTGTTTCCAGGGCCGGCCCCGAGATGCCGCCCTGACGGTGCAGGTCGAGCCAGCCGGAGATCGTGGACAGCGGGGTGCGCAGCTCGTGGGAGGTGTCGGCCGCCAGTGAGCGCACGGTGGCCTCCGCGCGGGCCTGGGCGTCGAAGGCCCGGTTGACGGCTTCGGCGAGCCGGCCGGCTTCGCTGCCGTTGCGGGTGGTCGGCAGTCGCTCCGTGAGGTGGCCCTCGGCGATGGCGTCGGCGGTACGGGCCATGCGGGCCAGCGGCCGCAGCCCGAGGCGCAGGACGAGGACGGCGAGTCCCAGCAGGAGGAGCAGTGCGCCGCCGACCAGGGCGACCTGGCGTTTGATGAGTGCGCTGATGGTGATGTCGTCGACGGAGGTGTCGATGGTGAGGACGAGCGCGGCGGGTGCCAGGACACCCTGGCCGGGTCCGCGGTCGACCGTGAGCCCAGGGCTGGGAACACGGATCGCCGCGAGACCGGGCTGCTCGTCGTGCCCGTCATACCTGACGATGGTGCCGGCCGGCACGGTCGAGCTGAGTTCGGTGACCGCTCCGGCCGCGACGGACGCCGAACCGGTACTCAGCAGGACCTTGTTGTCCTCGCCCACGACGACGAGGCCCAGCGGAGGTCCGAGGAGTGTGCCGAGTTGATCGGCGTCGGCGGTCTGTGGCCCTCGCTCGATGACCTCCTTGAACCGGTCGGCACTGGTTTCGAGAGTGTTCTCGTAACGCCTGTCCAGGAAGTCCTCCAGGAGGAAGGCACTGATGACGGCACTGGCCGTCAGACCGCACACGAGCAGGGCGGCCAGGCCGACGAGCAGCCGCAGGCGGACACTGGAGAAGGACCACGTACGGCGGAGGCCACGGAGGCCACGGAGCTTCACCGGTGGGCCTGCTCCCGGAGGGTGTAGCCGACGCCCCGGACCGTGTGCAGCAGCGGCGTGTTGCCCTGGTCGACCTTGCGGCGGAGGTTGGAGACGAAGCGCTCGACGACGACGGTGTCTCCGCCGAAGTCGTAACTCCAGACGGCTTCGAGGATCTGTGCGCGGGAGAGCACCTGGCCCTGGTGGCTCAACAGGTAGTGCAGCAGGCGGTATTCGGTGGGCGAGAGTTCGAGGAGCCGGCCCGCGCGGCGGACCTCGTGACGGGGGTCGTCCATCACGAGGTCCGCGCAGCGCAGCGGTGTCTCCTCGGCGGCCGGAGCGCCGCTGCGGGCGCGCCGGAGGAGGGCCTGGAGGCGGGCGCCGACCTCGACGACGCTGAAGGGTTTGGTGACGTAGTCGTCGCCGCCCAGGCGCAGTCCCCGTACGCGGTCCTCGATCGCGTCCCGTGCGGTGAGGAAGAGGACCGGCACGTCGATGGCGCGGTCGCGCAGCAGTTGGAGGATCTCGAAGCCGTCGGCGCCCGGGAGCATGACGTCGAGCACGATGACGTCCGGGGGCCGGCGGGCGACCTGCTCAAGGGCTTCGGTCAGGTCGCCCGCCACGTCGACCTCGAACCCGGCGAATCCGAGGGCCGAGATCAGCAGGCGCCTGATACCGGGGTCGTCATCGATGACAAGCACACGGTCCGTGGTTCCCGGTGCGTCGATGGCGTTCATACGTGCTCCTTGTACGGGCGGGACGGGCGGGACGGGCTGCCCGACGTCCACCGCTTCCGCCTGCACGGCGGCGGAGGCGAGGTATGTCCCGGTATCAGTTCGGCAGTTCATTGCATCACAGGCCGACTGAGGCGTTTTGCCTGCTGGGGACATCGGAGGCCGCGTCGGGCGCGTGCACGTTCTCGCCCTCGACGTCGAGGTGGGGCAGGAGGCGGTCCAGGCGCCGGGGCAGCCACCAGGCCCGGTCACCGAGGAGAGCCAGTACCGCCGGCACGAGCGTCATGCGGACCAGGAAGGCGTCCACCATGACTCCGAAGGCCAGGGCGAAAGCGATCGGCATGATATCGGCGTCGTGCGAGAACAGGAAGCTGACGAATACCGAGATCATGATGAGGGCGGCGGAGGTGACCACCCGGGCGGCGTTGCGCGCCCCGGTGAGTATGGCGGCGCGGGCGTTGCGGTGGCGGACGTAGTCCTCCCGCATGGCCGAGACGAGGAACACCTCGTAGTCCATGGCGAGTCCGAAGAGTACGGCCATGACGATGATGGGCATGAAACTGGCCACCGGGCCCGTGCTCGCCACTCCCAGCAGGCCGGCGAGCCAACCCCACTGGAAGACCGCGACGGTGGCTCCGAACGCGGCGCCGACGGACAGCAGGAATCCGATGGTGGCCTTGACGGGGATGGCGAGGGACCGGAACGCGATCATCAGAAGGAGTACGGAGAGGCCGACCACGACGATCGCGAAGGGCACCAGTGCGCCGCTGAGCTTGTCGGAGACATCGATGCTGACGGCGGTCAGGCCGGTGACGGCGACGTAGCTGCCGCTGGACGTGGCGAGGGGCCGCATCTCGGTGCGCAGGTGGGAGACCAGAGCGCTGGTCTCCTGGGTCCGCGGCCCGGTGTCAGGGGTGATCTGAATGCGTGCGGCTGCCTTGTCCTCGGCCACGTCGACGCCGCTGATGTCGGCGATGCCCTTGACGTCGCGCAACTTGTCCTCGACGGCGGTGGCTGTCGACTGGACGGCGGTCGGGTCGTCGTCCTCGACGAGGATGACGAGGGGACCGTTCGCCCCGGGGCCGAAGGCGTCACTGACCATGTCGTAGGCCTGACGGCTCGACGTGGTGGTCGGGCTGTTGCCTTCGTCGGTGACCGCGAGCTTGAGCTGCAGAGCCGGCAGAGCGAGGGCGACGAGGGCCACGGTTCCGACGATCAGCGCCCGTACGGGCCTGCGCAGGACACTCTCGACCCAGCGCTCCCCCATGGGCACCTGGCCACTGGGCACCGCCCTGCGCTGCCGAGGAGCCTTGGCCTTGGGGGTGAGCCTGCCACCGGCCAGGCCCAGCAAGGCCGGCAGCAGGCCAAGCGCCAGCACGACAGCGGCGGCGACGGCTCCCGCCGACGCGAGTCCCATGGACGTCAGCATCGGGACGCCGGCCACCGACAGACCGGCGAGCGCGATGACCACGGTGGCGCCGGCGAAGACAACGGCGCTGCCCGCGGTCGCGTTGGCCTTGGCGATGGACTCCGCGACGGGCATACCCGCGGCGAGTTGGGACCGGTGACGCGAGACGATGAAGAGGGCGTAGTCGATACCGACGGCGAGCCCCAGCATGATCGCCAGGGTGGGCGCGCTGTCGGTCACTCCGAGCACATTGGCCGCGCCCATCATGGCCGCCATGGTGCCGACGACGCCGAGGATCGCGGTGAGCAACGGCAGTCCGGCGGCCAGGAGCGAACCGAACGTGATGACGAGAATGACCAGGGCCACGCCCAGGCCGACCATCTCGGGCGGTCCGAAGGGAGAGGTCGAGGGGGCGTAGGCGTCACCGCCGTAGACGGCCTTGAGCCCCGCCTGTTCGGCCTGGCTCCCCACGGCCTTCACCGCGTCGAGCGTGCCGGCGGGTACGTCCTCGTCCTTCTTGGTGGTGAAACCGACCTGCGCGACCGCGGTACGTCCGTCCTCGGAGACGGTGTCGCTCTCGACCGGGTCGCTGACCTCGGCCACCCCGCGTACGTCGCCGGTGGCCTTCAGGGTGGCTGCCAGCGACTTCCGCAGGTCGGCGTCGGTCACCTTGCGGCCGGCGGGTGCCTGGAACACGATGTCCGCGGACTGGACGTCCGGGGAGGGGAAGTGACGGTCCATCTTGGTCAGCGCCGTCTGCGCCGGTGACCCGGGAATGGAGCTGCTGTCCTCGAAGGAGCCGGCGAACGAGAACCCGAGGCCGATCACCGCGCCGAGCGCCAGCAGCCATCCGACCAACATCGTTCGCCACCGTCGAGCGCCGAAAGCACCCAGCCGGTACAAGAGCCTAGCCATGTCCGCATCCCTCATCGGTAGTTGCTTGAGGTGCTGATGCTGCTCGGCGGACTTGACGGTCGCCCCACGGTGAACTTGAGGGTTTCTTGACGGTCCTTGCGTCAAGTCCTCAAGTCCGCCGGGGGCGCGTCCACTGCGACAGGTTGACAACCATGCTGTAGCAAATACCATGTCCTCATGGCTTTGCTCCCCCAGCTCTCGTCACCGGTCACTCTCGGCGATCAGGCGTACGCCGCCATCCGCGAGGCCATCATCACCGGTGCCCTGAAGCGTGGGGAGAAGGTCACGGAGCGGGGCCTGGCCGAGTCTCTCAGCATCAGCGCGACGCCGGTTCGTGAGGCACTGCGACGCCTGGAGCAGGACCGGCTGGTGGAGCGGACGGGGCCCAGGTCGGTCCGTATCGCACAGTTCGGCAAGGAGGAGCTGCGCGAGTTCACCATGATGGAGGACGCGCTCCGAGCCCTCGCCGCCCGGTTGGCCGCGGAGAAGTCCACGGCGGCCCAGCGTCGCGAGATGTCCGACTGCCTGGACGAGGCGGACGAGTTGCGCGGCCGGCTGCGCGACGAGACCTCGGGCACGGACACCGAGCGAGACCTGGTGCTCCGGATCCAGGGGCTCATGCGTCACTTCCACACACTCGTGGACGAGGCCAGCGGCAACGCGACTCTGGTCCAGATGTTGCGCACCGTCGACGCCTTCGGTTCACAGGAGCGGCGCGACTTCCTCCTGTCGGAGGTGCGTGGCGAACGCTCCAAGGTCGTCGACGAGCGGTACAGGCAACATCGCGTCATCTACGAGGCCATCGCGGCCGGCAACGGAGAGCGGGCCGAAGAGCTGATGAGGTCGCACAGTCACGTCTCGAACGTCTCGCGGATCGCGACGCGCTTCCCGAGCTGACGGACCAGCCAGGCAGCCGGCCCTTCGGCGGGCGAAAGCCTTCCTTCTCCACCGAAGACCTTGATGCGTGCTATAGCAAAGACGGCTGGACAGGCACCTCGGAGTGGCCCCTTCAGTCCCGCCCAGCAATCCCTTCCCCGGCAAGCTCCGGGGCTACGGTGTCAGCACGATCCTGCCGAAGACCTCGCCGGCGTCCATCTTCCGGTGTGCCGGCACGGCCTGGTCCAGTGGCAGCAACTCATGCACCACCGACGTGAGTTCACCACGGGTCGCGGCAGCGAACTGTTCGCTCCGCACGGCGCCTCGGTCGGCTTCGGAGACGGAGGCCGCGCTGAAGACGGCGAAGGACAGCGACTTCTGGAACGAGGCCATCAGCTTCATGCCGAAGTCTGCCGGCGGTTGGCCCGCGACGGCGCCGACGGTGACCATGCGGCCGTTCGGGGCGAGCCTGTCCAAGAACGACGGCATGCCGTCACCCGCGACGATGTCGATGACGACGTCGTAACCCGTGGGAGCGTCCTGGCCGCCCTTGCCCGAGCGGTCCAGCACATGGGTCGCCCCCAGCTTCCGCAGGCGCTCGCCGCGGTCGGCGGACGACGTCGTGACGGCCACCGCGGCGGCACCGCCCCGGGCCGCCAGCTGGACCGTCATGATGCCGATGCTGCCGGCCGCACCCCGTACCAGGACCGTCTCGCCAGGGGCGAAGTGGGCGTGGGCGAGCCCGTAGTGGGCCACGATTCCGGAGCTGCCGAGGGTGACCGCGTCGACGGCGGACAGGTCGGCGGGGAGGGGGGAGATGTCCTCGACCCTGGCCACGGCCTCTTCGACGTAGCCGCCGCCCGTGCCGGTGAATGCCCATACCCGTCGGCCGATCCACGAGGTGTCGACCCCGTCGCCGACCGCGGTGACCGTGCCCGCCACCTCGCTGCCCGGGACGAGCCCTTCCTGGTAACCGTAGGCCGCCAGGGCGCCGCTTCGGAGCAGGATGTCGACACCACCGACACCCACCGCCTCCACGGCGATCAGCACCTGTCCGGCAGCGGGTGCCGGTGCCGGCAGGTCGACGACCGCCAGACCCTCAGGACCTCCGTACGCCTGAATCACAATCGCCTTCACAGTCGTCTCCACGTTCTCGGGGTTCTCGGGGCGCGAGCCCTTACGTCCCGGACCGTAACGGACGCCTGCGTCCGGTTGAGTAAAGTGAGAGCGTGACCGACCATTTGCCTCACACCCTGCGTTCCGACGCCCTGGACAACCGCGAACGCATCCTCGACGCGGCCCGAGCGCTGTTCGCCGCGGACGGCCTGGACGTACCGATGCGGGAGATCGCCCGGCGCGCCGGAGTCGGGCCCGCCACCTTGTACCGCCGCTTCCCGACCAAGCAGGAGCTGGTCACCGCGGCCTTCGCCGATCAGATACGCGCGTGTCGTGCCATCGTCGACGAGGGGAGCGCCCATCCCGATCCCTGGCGTGGCTTCTGCCTGGTCATCGAGAGGGTCTGTGAGCTGCACGCCCGCGACCGGGGCTTCACCGAAGCCTTCATGGCGACCTTCCCGGGGGCCACGGATGTCAGCGCGGGCCGCGAGTACACACTCAAGGCGGTCGCCGAGCTGGCCCGGCGGGCCAAGGAGACCGGGCGCCTGCGCCCCGACTTCGTCCTGGACGACCTCGTCCTCATGCTGATGGCCAACAAGGGGATCCACACCACATCGGTGACCACCCAGGTCATGGCCTCGCGACGCTTCGCGGGGTTTGTGATCCAGGCATTCGAGAACTGCCCCCGACACGCACCACTACCGTCGGCGGCACGGCTGACATCCGCGGCACCGACCGCCGACTGACCGCGGGCAAGGTGACCGCGGGCGAGGTGCGGACGGCCCCTGCTCCGACACACTCACAGGACGGCCGGCGAGTCGATGACAGGGCTGCTCATGACGCGCTGGGCCCACCGCGCTCGTAGGGGATCTTCTCGCCGGCCTCGACCGGCAGCGGCAGCCGGTTCTCCGTCGGCGGCAGCGGGCAGGTGGCCAGGTCGGTGTAGGCGCACGGCAGGTTCGCCGCCCGGTTGAAGTCCAGCTCGATCGTGCCGTCCGGGGCCGGCGGGTTCAGCGAGAGGACCCGGTTGGCCGCGTAGGTGGTGACCCCGGAGGTCGCGTCGGTGAACAGCACGATCAGACCGCCTGGACCGTGCCCGGGAAACGCGGTCAGTGCCAGTGCCTGTCCGTCCAGCTCGAACTCGATCCGGCCCGGCGCGTCGTACACGTGCTCCAGCCCCTCCACCGCGGCGCCCACGGTCGTGGGGCGGGGCTCGTCGAAGGCCACGTAGCGGCCGGTCACGGCCCAGCGCGGGTGCGGGGTGTAGGCGGGTGTCCCGGTGAAGGCGGTGCGCAGCGGGTTGTCCGGGTGCCGCGGGCGGACGATGTCGTGCCCGCCACGCTTGGCCACCTCGATCACGGCGTCGCCCGAGACCGCGCTGACACTGGCGCGCTCCGGCAGCACCCCGAAACGATGCTCGCCCCGTACGGCGGTTCCGTCGACGATCAGTTCCTCACCGTCGTCCAGGACCACGGTGATCCCGTCGGCGTCGGTCGACCAGACGCCCGGCGCGTCCGGGAAACGCTCTGGCCTGTCACTGAGCCAGTGCAGATCGGTGATGGCCAGGAAGCCGTGCGGGTCGCCGATACGGGCCTCCTGCCCGCTGTGCCACTCCTGCCAGTCGTGGGTGAAGGCCTGGAGGTCTGCCGGGATGTCCTGGACTGTCATGTGTGCTCCTCGTCATGAGCTCGGTGGGCCTGGATGGGCGGGTTAGTTGCCGGGTTGGTTGGTGGGCGGGCTTGTGAGGTCCTTGCGTACGTCCCTGTGACGGCCACCGGGTATCGCCGCCAGCAGTTCACGGGTGTAGTCGTGGCCGGGGCGGGTGAACAGGTCCTCGGCGGTACCTGTTTCGACGATGCGGCCGGCCTTCATCACAGCGACCCGGTGCGCGATCTGGCGTACGACGGCCAGGTCGTGCGAGATGAACAGGTACGCCACTCCGGTGTCGGCCTGGAGTTCGGCGAGCAGTTCGAGGACCTGGCCCTGGACGGAGACGTCGAGGGCGGAGACCGGTTCGTCGCAGACCACCAGGTCGGGCGAGAGTGCGAGGGCGCGGGCGATCGCGACCCGCTGCCGCTGTCCTCCGGACAGTTCGGCGGGGCGGCGGTCCAGCACCGAGGCGGGCAGCGCCACCCGGCCGAGCAGGTCCCGGGCCCGGACCAGCCGGGAGGCGCGGTCGCCGACCTTGAAGGCGCGCAGCGGCTCGCTGATCACCTCACCGATGGAGAAGCGCGGGTCCAGCGAGGCATACGGGTTCTGGTAGATGAGCTGGGCCCGGCGGCGCAGCTGTCTGGCCTGTGTCCCGCGGGCGGTGGTGACGTCGGCGCCGTCGAAGAGGATGTGTCCGGCGGTGGGGTCGGTCAGGCGCAGTGCCAGGCGGGCGGTCGTGGACTTCCCGGAGCCGGATTCGCCGACCAGGGCCAGGGTCCGGCCGCGGTGGACCGTGAGGCTGACGTCGTCGACAGCGCGCAGGGTACGGGCCGCACCCGCGGTGCGTGGCAGCCGGAACTCCTTCACCACGCCCCGGAGTTCGACCAGGGGCGCCGCCGCCTCCCCGACCACCCGCGCGTCGGCTGCCTGCTCGTCGACTGCCCGCGTGCCGGCTGCCCGCGCGTCAGCTGCCGGCGTCTCGGCGACGGGCGGGGAGGCGACCCGGGCTCGGAAGCGTGCCGTGGTCAGGCTGGGAGCGCCGGCCAGGAGCCGCCGGGTGTATTCGTGCTGCGGGTTCTCCAGGATGTCGCGGGTCGGGCCGGTCTCGACGACCCTGCCCTGTGACATGACCACGATCCGGTCGGCCCGGTCGGCGGCGACGCCGAGGTCGTGGGTCACCAGCAGCACCGAGGTGCCGGCCTCTTCGACGAGGTGCTGCAGGTGGTCGAGGATGACCCGTTGCACGGTGACGTCCAGCGCGCTGGTCGGCTCGTCGGCGATGATCAGTTCGGGCTTCGCGGCGATGGCGATGGCGATCAGGGCTCGTTGCCGCATGCCGCCGGAGAGTTCGTGCGGGTACTGCCGGGCGCGGGTGGCCGCGTCGGGCAGTCCGGCCTGGTCGAGGACGGCGATGGCGTCCAGCGGCGCGGAACGTCGTGTCGCCAGCCGATGGATGCGGAGCACCTCGGCGACCTGCTCACCGATGCGTTTGACGGGGTTGAGCGACACCGACGGGTCCTGGGGCACCAGGCCGATCCCCGCGCCACGCACCGTGCGCAGTTCCCGCTCGGTCAGCGAGGTGAGGTCGTGCCGGCCGAAGCGGACGGTGCCGGCGTCGATGCCGCCGTTCGCCGCCAGCAGCCGGATGACGGCGTGCGCGGTCGTGCTCTTGCCGGAGCCGGACTCGCCGACGACCGCGGTCACCTCGCCCCGCCGCACGTCGAGGTCCACGCCCCGCACGGCCCGCACGATGCCACCGCGGGTGCGGTACGACACCGAAAGGCCCCGCACCTTCAGCAGCGAGCCCGAGCCCCCTCCGCTCAGGTCTCCGGCGGTGGCCGGCTTCACAGCGGCTCGGTTCGTCACTGCTTCATCCGTACCGGGCTCGTTCGTCAGCGGGCCGGTCATCGCTGCCGTGACCATTCGCCGTCCAGCGCTCGCGCGATGCGGTTGGTGGCCAGCACGGTCGCGGCGATGACCAGGCCGGGCAGCGTGGTGAGCCACCAGGCGTTGCCCAGGTAGTTGCGTCCGTCGGAGATCAACGTGCCCCATTCCGGCGCCGGTGGCGGCGCTCCGTATCCGAGGAAGCTCAGCGACGAGACGGCCAGGACGGCGGTGCCGAACTCCAGGGTGGCCAGCACGATCACCGGGCCCATCGCGTTGGGCAGCACATGCCTGCCGAGCACCGAGTACCAGCGGGCCCCGCACGAGCGTGACGCCTCGACGAAGACCGCCTGCCGCACCCGCAGCACCTCCGCGCGCATCACCCGTGCGAAGCCGGCGACGCTCGCGATGCCGACCGCGACCGCGACCTTCACCGTCCCGTATCCCAGCGCGGTGACCAGGGCCAGGGACAGGAACAGCGCGGGAATGGACAGCAGCACGTCGACGAAGCGCATCACCACGTCCTCCACCCAGCCGCCCACGAACCCGGCTACCAGACCGAGCAGACCGCCGATCAGGAAGGCGACGCCCACCGCGATCAGTGTCGCCTTCAGCGACAGTTGCGCGCCGTGCACCACCCGGGAGAACACGTCACGTCCCAGTTCGTCGGTACCGAACCAGTGCGCGCAGCTCGGGCCCCGGAAGTTCTGCGACGGCACCCCACGCAGGGGGTCCTGCGAGGTGAACAGGCCCGGCCAGAACGAGGCCAGCACCACCAGGACCACGACAAGGCCCGACACCAGCAGGCCGGGTCGCAGCAGGAGGAAGCGCACGCCGCGTCTCGGCCCGGACCGGCGCGCCGGGTCCATGCCCGGTGCGACACCGGATTCGGTACCCGGTTCAGTACCCGGGTCGGCACCCAAGTCGCCCTTCGGGTCGACCGGTCGCACCAGGCCGAGCCCGGCGCCGTCCGCGGCATCGTCGACAACGGTCTGGCTCATACGGCACGCGCCTTCCTGGCCGAGGCCACCACGATCCGCGGGTCCAGCAGCGGATATACGAGATCGACGAGCAGGTTGGCCACCACGAAGATCAGCGCACCGAACACCACCACCCCCTGGACGAGCGGAATGTCCTGGGCCGTGACCGCGGCGGCCGTCACCCGGCCCAGGCCGTCGCGGGAGAACACCGTCTCGACGACCACCGAACCGGCGATGAGCTGCCCGGCCAGCAGCCCGACGATCGTCAGCGCCGGCAGTGCCGCGTTGCGCAGGGCGTGCCGCAGGTGTATCCGCACCCTGTCCGCGCCCTTGGCCCGGGCCGTCTCCACATAGGCCTGATCCAGCGCCGTGAGCAGGCTCTTGGCCAGCACCTGGGCGACCAGCGCCCCGGTCGGGATCGCCAGGGTCACCGCGGGCAGCACCAGACCTCTCAGCCCGTCGTTGCCGAACGCGGGGAACCACCGTGCCCGGAAGGAGAACAGCTCGACGAGTACCAGTCCGACCCAGAACGTCGGTACCGACACCCCCAGGGGCGGCAGCGACAGCAGCAGTTGCCGCAGCCACCGCCGCGTGGTGTAGGTCGCCGACACGGCCAGGCCGCCTCCCAGGACCACCGCCAGCAGCAGCGCGGCTCCGGTCAGTTGCAGGGTCTGCGGCAGGGCCTCGGTCAGTGTCGAGGTCACCGGCCGGCCGGTGGAGACCGAGTCGCCGAAGTCCCCGCGCACCGCCTTGCCGAGGTGCTCGGCGTACTGCACCAGTACGGGTTTGTCGAAGCCGTACTGGTGCCGGAGTTCGGCGATCTGCGCCGGATCGACCTGGCCCGAGTCCGCGCCGGCGCCGGCCATCGCGGAGACCGGATCGCCGGGCAGGTAGTCCAGTACGAGGAACGACACCGTGTACGCCGCCCACAACACCCCGAGCGCCTGCGCAAGGCGCTTGATCACATAGCCACGCATGATCTGCTCACCTCCTGCGGCGGTCGACGGCGGTCGGCGGCCGGGGCGAAGTCCTCACCCGGCGGAAACGGTTCGGACATGACGGCCTAGCCGATCCAGGTGTCGTGCAGTTGGATCCGGCTGGAGGCGTCGAAGTCGAGGTCGTGCACCTTCTTCGCCACTCCCAGCTGGGTCTGCAGTTCCACGACGGGAACGGTGTAGGCGTTCCGCACGATCAACTTCTGTGCTCGCTCGACCAGTTGTCGCCGCTTGTCCGAGTCGGTGGTCGCCGTCTGCTCGGTCAGCGCCGAGTCCAGGCCGCTCGTCGGCAGACGGTAGAAGTTGGCCAGTTGGGTGGAGTACTGGCTGCGCAGGATGTCGGGGTCGGCGCGGGTGATGTTGCCCCATGCCGCGTCGAAGTCACCGGCCTGCAGTGTCGGTGCCAACTGGGATATCTGCTGCTCCTTGAGCACCACGTCGACACCGACCGCCTTGAGCTGCTGCTGGATCAGTTCCAGTGCCGGCTGGTTCGTGGCCGCGTTGGCGAACCACGTGACGGTCAGGCGCAACGTGGCGCCGTTCTTCGACCGGATGCCGTCGCCGCCCGCCTTCCAACCGGCCGACGTCAGCAGCGACTTGGCCTTCGCCTCGTCGAATGCGAGGTCCGCGCCCAGGTCCGCGTAGTCCGGTGTGGTGTGCGCCAGAATGCTGGTCGCCGGCTTGGTGCCGGTCGGGAACACGGCGTCGACGATCTGCTGCCGGTCGATGGCGAACAGGATCGCCTGCCGCACCTTCGGGTCCTTCAGCAGCGGCCGGGAGTTGTTCAGCCCCAGGTTGAACACCGCACCGGGATTGGCCCGCGCCTTCAGGTCCACCTGGCCGCGCTTGAGCGCCGTCTCGTCGGCCTTGCCGACGCTGCCGATCGCGTCCACCTGCCCGGACTGGAGGCTGCCGGTGCGCACCCCGGCCTCGGGCACCACCTTGAACACCAGCTTGTCCAGGTACGCCTCGCCCTTCTTGGTCCACAGCGAGGAGCCCCAGGCGTACTTGGTGCGTTTGGCCAGGTTGACCGACCGGTTCTGCACGTAGCTCTTCAGCACGAACGGCCCGGACCCGATCACCCCCTTGCTGCACTTCTCCTGCGGGCTCTTCTTCACGCTAGCCGACGACTCGATACCCAGCGAGTGCGTCGAAGTGGCTTGCAGGAACTGCGCGTTGGGCTCCTTGAACTTCACACGCACCGTTTGCGGGTCGACGACTGCGGTGTTCTGCAGGCCGCTCAAGTAGCCCTGTGCCAGCGTGCCCAGGGCGCCGAGGTCCGGCACCGCGTCGAAGTTGTCCTTGACCACCTGTGCGGTCAGCGGCGACCCGTCGCTGAAGGTGACACCCGAGCGCAGGTGGAACGTGAACGTCGTGGCGTCCGCGTTGATGTCCCAGCTCTTCGCCAGCCACGGCACGTTCTTGCCGGTTCTGGGGTCCTGGTCGGTGAGCGAGTCCACGACCTGACGGAGCGAGTAGATCGTGTCGTTGCTGCCCACCTGCTGCGGATCGACGCAGCCGGCGTCGGACCCCACCGCGAACGTCAGCGTGCCACCGGCCCTGGCCGGGCCCGCACCGCCCGAGCCGGAGCTGTTCCCGCCGCTCGACGAGCAGGCGCTCAGTGCCAGTACGGCGGCCGTGACAAGTGCGGCGGGCGTGGTCCACCGGGTGGCTCCGGTATCCGGATACGGTTTCACGGAATCGTTTCTCCTACTCGAAAAACACCACGCCCACGCCGCTGCGTACGCAGCGGACCACGAGTGGTGTCGACCCCGTCCGGGGCAACTGGGTTCAGTCGGATTCAGGCGGATTCAGGCAGAAAGGGACGCCGACGGTGGCGTGACAGTGCCGTGGAGGCCGGCAGACCCTGACACGGCCCCTCACAGTCCACAGAGCGCTGCCGCGTGAACCGGGGCAGGCGGCAGAGGTGGGTCAGGTGGTCAGGCAGACGGACGGACAGGCAGCGGGTGGGACGCGGTCAGCTGTGACACAGGCAGCTGGTGATGCGCTGCAGGTCGATGTGACGCCGGCGGGAGAACCGGAAGAACGCGGGCGCGGTCGCGATCGAGGCGTTCAGGTCGACGTTGTGCCGCACCACAGTCCTCCAGATCGTCAGACCCCGCTCACGGGGTCACGCACTTGCGGAGCCAGCGACTCTGCCGGGCCTTCACCTGGAGCACCCCACCGCGTGCGAGGGTTGCCGGTCAGCAAGCCAGGGCTTGACGCTGACACTCGATGCCACATGCAACGGTACGTAGGGCCGTCCTCATCCGTCAATGGGTGATCGCGGCACCGGCCACCGTCCCTTGTCGCCGGCCGATCATGACGGCGTAGCATGCGCGTCATGTCGGACACAGCGCCTCAGCCGGAAGCTTTCGCCCCACGGACCGAGCCCGCGGCGCTGGAGGACCTCCGCGCGCGACTGCGGGCGACGCGCTGGCCGGACGCTCCCGAGGACGCCGGGTGGTCGCTCGGAACCGACGTCGGCTACCTTCGCGCACTCGTCGCCCACTGGGCGGACACCTTCGACTGGCCCGCGCAGGAAGCCGCGTTGAGCCGGCTGCCCCGCTTCCGCGTCCGGCTCGGCGGCCTGGGGATCCACTTCGTGCACGCGCGGGCCGTCGCGCCGACCGGTCCCGTACTGCCGCTGGTCCTCAGTCACGGCTGGCCGGACTCGTTCTGGCGTTACTCGAAGGTCGTCCCGCTCCTGACCGATCCCGGTGCGCACGGCGCCGATCCCGCCGACGCGTTCGACGTGGTCGTGCCGGACATGCCGGGCTACGGGTACTCCGACCGCCCCAGCGGCCCGCCGCTCAACTCGATCGCCGTCGCGGGACTGTGGGCCGAGCTCATGGACGTGCTCGGCTACGCGCGGTTCGGCGCCGCGGGCGGGGACATCGGCAGCCATGTGAGCCGCTACCTCGCGCTCGACCACCCGGACCGGGTCGTGGGCGTCCACCGCATGGACGGAGGACTGCCCTTCTTCACCGGCGACCCGGCCGAGCTCACACCCGAGGAGCGCGCCTGGTTCGAGGCCAGCGCGGCCTGGGGGGCGAGCGAGGGCGCCTACGGCGCCGTCCACCGCACGAAGCCGCAGACCGCCGCCGCCGGGCTCACCGACTCGCCGGCCGGGCTCGCCGCGTGGATCGTCGAGAAGCTCCGGGCGTGGAGCGACTGCGACGGCGACATCGAACGGAGCTTCACGAAGGACGAGATCCTCACTAACGTCACGCTCTACTGGCTCACGGAGACGATCGGTTCGTCGATGCGCATGTATCACGCGAACGCCGCGACCTCACCCGAGCAGCTCAGCCGGCGGGTCGAGGTGCCGTCCGGTTTCTCGCTCTTCCACGGCGACATCGTCCGCCCGCCCCGGGCCTGGCTGGAGCGCACGGCGAATGTCGTCTACGTGAACGAGCCGGCGCGGGGCGGACACTTCGCGCCGTTCGAGGAGCCCGAGCTGTACGCGGAGGAACTGCGCGCGTTCTTCCGCCCCTACCGGGCCGCGGCGCTGGGCTGAGACGACGCACACGCCGTACTTCCTCGCTTCCTCGCTTCCTCTGCCGGGCCGGCCACCGCCCGTTGAAGATCATGGACGTGCGCCGCGGGTAGGGTCGGTGACCATGACCGTCGCTCGTTCCCTTGCCCTGTTCGTCGCCGCCGCTCTCTTCGAGATCGGCGGCGCCTGGCTGGTGTGGCAGGGCATCCGCGAGCACAGGGGCTGGATCTGGATCGGCGCCGGCGTCATCGCTCTCGGCCTGTACGGGGTGGTGGCCACCTTCCAGTCCGACGACGACTTCGGCCGCATCCTCGCCGCCTACGGCGGCATCTTCGTCGCGGGATCGATCGCCTGGGGCATGGTCGCCGACGGCTACCGCCCCGACCGCTACGACGTCGCCGGCGCCCTGGTCTGCCTCGCCGGCATGGCCGTGATCATGTACGCCCCCCGCCCGCACTGACCTCGAACGGGCCCCGCAAACCGGCCAACGAGCAGGCGACTGCCTACGGCACCAGCCAGTTGGTACTAGGACGAAAGTGAGGGCACCGATTCGTCAGCCAGTGCCCTGTTGCGGCGTACGGAGGACCAGAAGGACCAGCCGATCAGGACCACTCCGACGAGGCCGGTGATCACCTCGTTGATCTCGTACTGGATGGTGACCAGGAGGATGACGGAGAGGGCGCCGATCGCGTAGTGGGCGCCGTGCTCCAGGTAGACGTAGTCGTCGAGGGTGCCCTGGCGGACCAGGTACACGGTGAGCGACCGGACGTACATCGCGCCGGTGCCCAGGCCCAGCGCCATCACGACGATGTCGTTGGTGACGGCGAAGGCGCCGATGACGCCGTCGAAGGAGAAGGACGCGTCCAGGACCTCCAGGTAGAGGAACATGAAGAACGCGGCCTTGCCGACGAGGGCCTTCGCGGAACGGGGCCTGCCGCTGCGCCGGGCCACGTCCTCCTCCTCGTGCTCGCGTTCCTCGTCCTCCTCGATCCTGTTCTCGAAGTGGCCGGAGAGGCCGCCCACGATCATGTAGGTGACGAGACCGGCGATGCCGGAGAGGAGGACCGTCTCCGCCTTGTCGGCGTGCACACCGCCGTGCTGGTGGGCGTGGGCCGCGAAGGTCAAGGAGGAGAGCAGCAGCACGATCAGGGCGATACAGACCGACAGCATGTCGACCTTGCCGAGTTTGGCGAGCGGGCGCTCCAGCCAGCCGAGCCACTTGATGTCCCGGTCCTCGAAGATGAAGTCGAGGAAGATCATCATGAGGAATATGCCACCGAACGCGGCGATCGACGGGTGGGCGTCGGTCACCAGTTGCTGGTAGCGGTCCTTGTCCGTCAGGGCGAGGTCGACCGCCTCGATCGGGCCCATGGACGCGCTGACGGCCACGATGACCACGGGGAAGACCAGTCGCATGCCGAACACGGCGATGAGGACACCGACGGTGAGGAAGATCTTCTGCCAGAAGGCACTCATCTTCTTCAGGATTCCGGCGTTGACCACAGCGTTGTCGAACGACAGGGAGATTTCGAGGATCGCGAGGATCGCCACGAGCCCGAAGGCGGTCCACCCCTCGTAGAAGACCGCCGCGACCAGGGCGAGCGCGGTGACCGCGAACGACCAGCCGAAGGTTTTCAGAATCACTGGTTACCCCATCGTGTGGTGAGGGCCGCGGGCCCTCGTTTTCCTGTCGTGCGAGTGGTCGGTGTCCACGGTCCCCAGAGTGGAAGGTGATGCCACTGATGGTGACGCGCACGGCGATGGTACCCACGGCGTCCTTGTCGCTCTCGCGGGGAACGGGTGCCAGGGCCGCGCTGCCGAGGCCGAGTTCACCGCCCGGCGGCCCCGCCCCCGCCGGTCCCGTCGGTCCCGTCGTCACGCCGGCCCCCGTCACGCCCTTCTCCTCAGCCGGCTTCGACGCGCTCTCGGATCTGCTCCGGGGTCAGATACGCGTTCGTGTACTCGAAGTCCCGCAGCGTCGCGGGCGTACGGGCCTGGAACCCGGTGCGTACGAAATCGTCCCCGGCCAAGCTGTTCAGCACCCAGTTGGTCGCCACGCGGGCCTTGGCCACATTGGTGCGCAGCGCCGACCAGTGGTAGCCGCGGGCGGCGATCAGGGCGGGCACACCGCGCAGTTCGACACCGAGTGGCTTGGACACGGCGTCGAGGCCGCCGAGGTCGACGACAAGTCCCAGGTCCTTGTGGATGTACGGCGTCATCCGCTGCCCGCGCAGCGAGGCGATGACGTTGTCGGCGACGTGCTTGCCCTGACGCATCGCGTGCTGGGCGGTCGGCGGGCAGACCGCGCCCTCCACATCCTTGGCCTCGTCCGGGACGGCGGCGGCGTCACCGAGCGCGAAGACCCCGTCGTGTCCCGGCAGGCACATCTCCGAGGTGACCGCGAGCCGCCCCTTGACCGTCTCGGCGCCCAGCGTGGCGATGAGCGGGCTCGCCGCGACCCCTGCGGTCCAGATCAGCGTACGGGTCGGGATGACCCGCCCGTCGGTGAAGGTGACCTCCTCGGGGCCCGCCTTGTCGATGGACACGCCCAGCGAGACGTCGACGCCCCGCCTGCGCATGATGTCCAGGGCGCTGCGGCCGAGCTTGTCGCCCAGTTCGGGCATCAGCTTCGGTGCGATGTCGATCAGGTGCCACTTGATCTGCTTCGGGTCGAGCCTCGGGTAGCGCTTGATGGCGTTGTGCGTCAGGCGCTGCAGGCATGCGGCGGTCTCGGTACCGGCGTATCCTCCGCCGACCACCACGAACTGGAGCCGGGACGCCCGCTCGGCCTCGTCCTGACTGGCGTCGGCGATGTCGAGCTGCGAGATCACGTGGTCGCGGATGTACGCGGCCTCGGCGAGCGTCTTCATGCCGCGGGCGTTGTCGGCGAGGCCCGGGATGTCGAAGGTGCGCGTGACGCTGCCCGGCGCCAGCACGATCTGGTCGTACCGTTCGTTCACGACCTCGCCCGTGATCTTGCGGACGACGCAGACCTTGGCCTTCACATCCACGCCGATGGCACCGCCGGGAATGATGCGGGTGCGGTACTTACGGCTGCGGCGCAGCGACACGGCGATCGACTGCGGGGTGAGCACCCCGGAGGCGACCTGCGGCAGCAACGGCAGGTAGAGCTGGTAGGAGAACGGTGTCACCAGCGCCAGGTCGGCCTCGTCGGGGCCCAGCTTGCGCTCCAGGCGGCGGACGCACTCCACTCCCGCGAAGCCCGCTCCCACCACCAAGATCTTCGGTCGTACCACGATGTCCATCCCTTCACCGGCCGCGTACTGTCGGGTTTCCCCACTCCCCTGTGCCCCCGAGTGCCCTCATCGCACATGCTGATCCCTCGATGGGACGAGCCGACGTACTTCCCCCGGCGAGTCGGCCTCCCGGCTTCCGTTCCCGGGGGATGCAGGTGAAGGTGGACGTGGGACGTCCGTCAGTGGCCGTGCCCCTTGCCCAGATGCTTGAGCACGGCGCGCGCCATGACCGCCTCGCCCTTGGCATTGGGGTGGGCCGGGGCCGCCGGTGAGGCCGGTTGCAGCGGCTCGATCCAGCGGACCGCCGGGGCCTTGCACATGTCGTGCCCGATCGTGGGCCCGTACGTGTCGACGTATTCGGCCCGGTTCAACCGCGCCACCACCCGCATCATCAGGTTGAGGCGCTTGCCCGTGTCGCGCAGATAGGGAAAGTCCTTCGCCGCGAACGGTACCGAGGGGTAGCAGCCGCTGCCGTCGTCCGGCAGGAGATCGGGGTAGCCGACGACGATGACCCGGGCGTGCGGCGCCCTGGCGTGCACGGCCCGCAGCACTCGGGCGATCTTGGGCGCGGTGTCGAGGATCTTCAGCGACAGCTGATCGACCCCGGACGACGTGTAGTGGCGCTGACACGGGTTCCCCGAAAGGTCCTGCGCGCTCAGCTGGGCGCAGGTGCCGATGATGGAGCTGAACCCGATGTCGTTGCCGCCGATCTGGACCGTCACCAGGTCGGTGCTGCGTTGCAGGCCGTTGAGCTGTGGGGGGTTGGTCCCCTGGGCCTTCCACATGTTCTCGGTCGTGGCGCCGCCGCAGCTGACGTCCTTGAACGTGGCCGCTCCGCGCTCCGACGCGACGAGTGAGGGGTAGTTGTGGTCGGAGCGGGCGCAGTTCGCGTCCACCTGCCGCGGGATCAACGGCCCCGAGGTGTAGGAGTCGCCCAGCGCGACGTAGTCCGTGCGCTTTCCGTGGTCGCTGTGGTTGCCGTGCTTGCCGGGGTTGCCGTCACCGTGTGCCGCGACGGGCGCCGCGGACGCGACGACGAGGACGCAGCCGCTCACCGCCGCTGCCACTGCGGTCGCCCGGCGGCGCCTCGATGGTGTCGTGCCGTAGTGGGTGCGACGGTTCATCGAGGTTCCCCCTGGGTCCGGGACGGCGTGACGGGCCGCCGACGGCGTCCGCGCACGGTGACTGGACTTGTATACCGGCCAGTTCACCGCGAGGACCAGAGGCGCGGAGCAGGTGGCTGCTGGTACGCGGCACGGACTCGCCGGTTCCGCGGGGGCAGCGGGGCCGTCGGCTCCGCGGGGCGGCGGAGCCGACGGCGGCGGTGACGGCATCTGTTCAGACGCCGAACTCCCTGGGCGACGTCCGGGCGACGTCAGACACCGAACTCCGTGGGCGACAGGCCGAGAACGGTGCAGGCTTCACGAATGGCGTACTGCTCGGACGCCTCGAACTGTCCGTCGGCGCCCGCGACCACCATGCCCGTCTGGACGACCGCGCGGGCTTCCGCCGGCTTCTTGGCCGCCTTGGCGATCTCCTTCAGGGCTTCGGCCTTGCCGTGTTCGAAGTTGGCGATGAGCCGGTCCACGTGTTGGTTGAAGCGCTGGCGAAGCTGCTCCGCCGGGAAGTTCTGCAGCACCTCGTTCGAGACGATCAGCTCCTCCACGCGCTGCCGCTCGGCCGGCTCGACCTGTCCGTCGGCCGCGGCCACCAGCGCGCACATGGCCATGCTGGCGTCCCGGTACGCGCCGCTCTTGAGCTCGGTCTTGACCGACGCGAGCTGGGACTTGAACAGCCCGACCAGCTGAGCCTTGGAGCCGCCGGAGGACGAGCCGGGCGCGTGGCCACCGCGCTGCCCCTGCCCGCCGGGAGCATGTCCCTGCCCCGCTGGGGCGTGTCCCTGCCCGCTCCCTCCCCTGCCGCTCTGGGACTGCTGGAGATTCTTGGCCTGGTCCTTGAGCCGGTCCCACATCGCCACTACTGCCACCTCGGCTTCTGCTGTTCCCTGTCAGGTCGTGATCATTTCTCACGCCTCTTCGCGGTCCGCCGGATGAACGGCTCCCGCGACCACAGAGGTTCCCGAATGGCAAAGGTAACGTAAAAGGATCATCCGCAGGGCTCGAATCTCAGCCGACCGGCGCCAGCACCGTCGTGCGGCCCGTGGTGCGGCCCCCCAGTGCCGCGGAGAACTGGTCCGTGACCTGCGCCAGTGCCTCCGCGGCGCCCGGCGCGACGGTCAGGGTGCCGTCGTCCCCCGCGGTGATGTCCTTGTCGAGCGTGAACCAGCCCTGGACGATGTGCGCGGCCCCCATGGAACTCAGGACCGGGCGCAGTGCGTAGTCGATGGCCAGAACGTGGGCCGTGCTGCCGCCGGTGGCGAGCGGCAGCACCGTCTTGCCGGTCAGCGCGTACTGCGGGAGCAGGTCGAGCAGCGACTTCAGCAGCCCCGAGTAGGCAGCCTTGTAGACAGGAGTACCGATGACCACTCCGTCCACCTGCTCGAACAGTGCCGTGGCCTCGACGACCGCCGGGTGCCGGAAGTCGGCACCGAGCAACGCCTCGGCGGGCAGGGTGCGCACATCGAGGGAGATGACGTCGTGGCCCTGTTCCCGGAGCCGGTCGTCCAGATGCCGCAGAAGTCGCGCGGTGCGTGAGGTGGCCGAAGGGCTACCGGAGACGGACAGAATCGCGGCCATGAGGGGACCTTTCGGGAGAGGCGGACGGTGGGCGGTGGGATTCAGAGTTCGGACGGAGCAGGTGGGCCGAGGTGTTCCGCCCGGTGGCGGCGTCGCTCACCAGGTGCTGGTCTCCACGGCGATCAGCGGCACCAGGTCGTTGCGCAGCGTCTCCAGGAAGGTGACGATCTCGGCCGCCACCGAACGGTGCTGGAGGTCGTTCAGAACGTCGTGGTGGGCACCCCGGACGACCGACAGGCGGGCACGGGGCAGGGACTTGGCCGTGCGGACGAGTGCGTCGTGGTCCGCGAGAGGATCGGCGTCGCCGACGAGGATCAGCGCCGGGACGTCGGCCTCGCTGTCGTGGGCCGCCGAGAGGAGGGCGTCCGGCACCGCCTCGTTGAGCGAGCCTCGCCGTACCCGGGTGTCGTCGGTGAGCCTGCCCCGGTGGGTGGGGCAGGACGTGCGTACGTCGAGTTCGTCGTCCCAGGTGCCGGCCGCGGTGGTGGCGTGGCCGGGAAGCCCGGCGAGTACGACGGCGTCGGGCCGTCCGGCGGCGGGGGCGTCCGCCCGGCCGAGGAGCGCGGCGACCGCGAGGGCCCCGGTGTCCGCGCCGAGCAGCACGACCGGGCGAGCGACACCGTCCTCACCTGCCGTCCCCTCACCGGCCGCCGCCAATTCGACGCCCAGGGCGTCCAGTTGATCGGCCAGGTCGGCGGCGTCGAAGTCCGGGGCGTCGATGACGCGGACGCGGTAGGCGTCGGCGGCCAGTCGGCTGCCCAGGCGGGTGTAGGTCTCCCGGGTCTCCCCCCTGCCGGGTACCACGATGACGGTGCCGCGGGTGCGCAGGCCGGCGGGGGCGTGGTGGTCGGTGTACTCGGTCATCTCAGACTCCTGCGGGTACTGGGTCGGTCGCGGGCTGCCAGCCCAGGGCGGGTGCCACCTCGGTGGCGATGAGTTCGAGGGCTCGTACGGCGGTGTCGTGGTCGGGGACCGCGGGGTTGAACTGTGCGATCAGGTCGGTCGCCAGAGGCAGGACCTTCTCCTGCCCGAGCTCCGCGACGATCTCCTCGGTCGAGCCGTAGAAGCAGTGGAAGCGGCGCAACGCCTCGTCCGGGGCCAGGCCCCTGGGGAAGGCGCCGCTCTGCGCCATGCGCAGGGCCGCCCGGTGGACGTCGTCGCCGATGTGTTGGAGTGCCGTGCGCCGGTCCTTCGCCGGGAACAGGAACCGGGACAGCCCGATCCGTGGGCGGCGCGGCTGGTCCCACGCGCCGAGGAACGCGTCGGCCCAGGGCCGCTGTATCTCGTCGGTGGGCGCGTCGAACCCGTACGCCGCACGGTTGAGCAGCAGGTTCGAGCCGCCGGCCGCGGCGTGCCGTGCGCCGGGCTCGCTGAAGACGCCCTGCCAGACGCGGTCGGTGAAGTCCCCGGCCGTGGGCTGGATGCGGAAACCGGGTGTACGCACCTCGTCGTTGGCCAGGGCGCGGCGCAGCACGGTGAGGTTCTCGGTGGTCAACTCGCGCTTGCGGGCGGGGTCCTGGCCGAACGCGGCGTACTCCACTTCGCTGTATCCGCTGCCGACGCCGATCTCGACACGGCCGCCGCTGAGTGTGTCGACGACGGCGACGTCCTCGGCGAGGCGGACGGGGTCCTCAAGCGGCAGGACCGTGATGGCCGTGCCGAGCCGGATGCGGGTGGTCCGCGCGGCGGCGTGGGCGAGGAAGGTCCAGGGTGAGGAGAGGCCGCCACCGCTGAGGGAGACATGATGCTGGGCGACCCAGCCGACGTCGAAGCCGAGTTCGTCCGCGACGACGAAGAGTTCCTGTGCGTTGCGGTAGGTCTGGGCCAGGTCGTCGCCTCGTCCCTGGACGTGGGTGAGGAAGCCGAGTCTGAAGCGCGGTGTCCGGGTGGTCATGAGGTGATCGCCTCTCAAGGGTCGGGCGGTGCCGAGGTCGTTACGGGCGCTCCGTCATCGGCAGTTGGCTCATGTGGCGGCCCTCAGTGGTCCACGACACCGCGCTCGCGGGTGTTGCGGTTGGCGGGGACCGGCAGGCCGAGGTTGCCGCGCAGGGTGTCGGCCGCGTACTCGGTGCGGAAAAGGCCGCGCTTCTGGAGGATCGGCACGACGCCGTCGACGAAGAGTTCCAGGTCGTCGTTGTTGCGGAAGGCGAGGTTGATGCCGTCGAGGGTGCCGGCGTCGAACCACTTCTCGATGGTGTCGGCGACGGTCACCGGCGCCCCGACGAACGGGGAGCGGCGGAACTCGCTGACCGACTCGGCCACTTGACGCAGGGTCAACTTCTCCGCCTTGGCCCGTTCGATCAGCTTGGCCGCGCCGGTACGGCCTCCCTTCTCGGCGAGGTGCGCCACGTCCGGGAACGGTGCGTCCAGATCGTGCCCGCTGAAGTCGTACGCGCCGAAGGAACGGCCCAGCAGCGCGAGGTTGCCGTCGAAGTCGTTGTCCTCCTCGAAGATCTCCCGCTCCCGGCGCCTGGCCGCCTCGTCGGTGGTGGCGACGACGGGGCCACCATGGATGAAGATCTTGATGTGCTCGGGGTCGCGGCCGTACGAGGCGGTGCGCTTCTTGATGTCGGCGTAGTACTCCTGCGCCTGCTGCAGTGAGCCGCCCGGCGCGTAGATGCCCTCGGCGACCCGCGCGGCGAGATCGCGGCCCTCCTCGGAGACCCCGGCCTGGAAGATCACCGGCTGGCCCTGCGGTGAGCGGGAGAGGTTGAGCGGGCCGGCGATCTTGAAGTGCTCGCCCTCGTGGTTCAGTTCGTGCAGCTTGGCGGGGTCCAGGAAGACGCCGCGCTCGACGTCGGCCGGGAACGCGTCGTCCTCGTAGGAGTCCCACAGGCCGCGGGCGACCTCGACGAACTCCAGCGCCCTGCCGTAGCGGGTGGCGTAGTCGAGGTGTTCGTCGAGCCCGTAGTTCCTGGAGGTGCCGGTGTCGAAGCTGGTCACCACGTTCCAGCCGGCCCGGCCTCCGCTGATGTGGTCGAGGGAGGCGAACCGGCGGGCGAGGTTGAACGGCGAGTTGTACGTCGAACTGGCCGTGCCGACCAGGCCGATGTGCCGGGTGTGGGTGGCGACCGCGGACAGCAGGGTCAGCGGTTCGAGCCGGTTGAGGTAGTGCGCCGGGTAGGTGGAGTTGATGAACTGGCTGTCGACCACGAACAGGGCGTCGAACAGGGCGTGTTCGGCCGCCTTGGCCTGCGCGATGTAGTAGTTGATGTCGATGCTGGCGTTCTTCGCGACCCGCGGGTCCTTCCAGAGACCGTGCTGGCCGGGGCCGCCGACACCATAGGGGTGCAGTGCGAGGTGGATCGTGCGGGACATACGAAGTCCTCTCGGTGGTTCGGTGGTTCGAGGGATCAGGAGTGACTGATCAGGAATGAGGGTTTCAGAAGCCAGGCGGTCGGTCAGGTAGTCGGGTGCCGTGCTCACGCGTGCAGCAGCGCGCGCAGGCGGTCGCGTTCGGCCCTGTCGGCCGACGCCGTCCGCAACGTGGGCGCGGAGCCGACGAGCAGGCGGGTGTAGACGTGCCGGGGGTCGGTGATGACGTCGCGGGCGGCTCCGACCTCGACGAGTTCGCCCTGGTAGAGCACCGCGATGCGGTCGGCGACCCCGGCGACGGACCCCAGGTCGTGGGAGATGAAGACGAGGGCCGTGCCCGCGGCACGCAGGTCCTTGAGGATCTGCAGGATCTGGACGCGGTTGGCGGAGTCGAGCGCGCTGACCGGCTCGTCGAGGATGACCAGCTTCGGCTCGGTGACCAGCGCCCGGGCCACCGAGACACGCTGGCGCTGACCACCCGACAGCTCGCCCGGCAGCCGGTCGAGCAGGTCCTCGGAGAGCTGCACGCGGGCGAGGAACGTACGGACCCGGTCGGCCGCCTCCTGACGCGGGACGCCCTGGATGAGCAGCGGCTCGCTCAGCGACTCCTCGACGGTGAGGTCGGGGTCGAGGCTGCGCAGGGGGTCCTGGAAAACGTACTGGACGACGCCTCGGCGGCGCAGGCGGCGCCACTGGCGGGTGCCGTACGCGCCGACGTCCTCGCCGCCGATGACGATCCGGCCCGCCGAGGGCCGCACGAGGCCGAGAACGGTGCGGGCGAAGGTGGACTTGCCCGATCCCGTCTCGCCGATGATGCCCACGGTCTCGCCGGGCGCGACGCTCAGCGAGACGTCGTGCAGGGCGCGGCGGCGGCGCCTGCGCGGTCCGTAGTGCACGTCGAGGCCGGTGACCTCCAGGACCGCGCTCTCGTCCGTCGGGGTGGCGGCGGGCTGCTGCCGCGCGTGTTCGGTGGTCACGATGTCTCCTGCGGCGTGAGGAACCTGTCCAGGCCGTAGCTCTCGTGCTCGGCGATGAGCAGTCGGGTGTACTCGTGGCGCGGGTGGTGGAGCACCTCGCGCGTCGTGCCCTGTTCCACCACCTCGCCGTCGCGCATGACGAGGACCTCGTCGCACAGCTGGGCGACGACGGCCAGGTCGTGGGAGACGATCACCAGGGCCAGGCCGGCGTGTTCGCGGAGTTCGGCGAGCAGGTCGAGGATCTCGGCCTGGACCGTGACGTCGAGCGCGGTCGTCGCCTCGTCGGCGATGAGGATCCGCGGGTCGGCGGCGATCGCGGCCGCGATCAGGACGCGCTGGAGCATGCCGCCCGACAGCTCGTGCGTGTACTGGCCGTAGACCAGCTCCGGATCGCGCAGTTGCACCGCCTGGAGCAGTTCGACGGCACGGTGGCGTGCCTCGCGCCGCTTCACGCCCTTCTTGACCCGGATGACCTCGGCGATCTGCGCGCCCACCCGGATCGACGGGTTGAGGTAGGACGCCGGGTCCTGGAAGACCGCGCTGATCGTGGCGCCGCGCAGCGCCGTCCACTGCTGAGGGGTCAGGTCCGCGATGTCGGTGCCCGCGATCTCGATCGAGCCGGCGGAGACCTCGAAGTGCGGGGGCAGGATGCCCAGCGTGGCGCGGCAGGTGAGGGTCTTGCCGCTGCCCGACTCGCCGACGATACCGACGGTTTTCCCGGGGGTGAGCTCGAAACTCACGCCGTGGACGATCTCGCGGTCGGTGACCCGGTCGCTGATGCGCACGTCGCGCACGGTGAGCACCGGTGCGGCCGGCGCGACGGGCTCGCGTGGTGTCGCGGTCTTCAGGGCGGGCTTCAGGGCGGTGCCGGGAGCGGCCTTCTCGGACAGCGTCGTCATCACACACCTCCGGTGGATACGGGCTCGGGCCCATCGAGCCGGTTGGCCCGGGCCTTGCGGTTGTTGACGAAGGCTCGGCCCGCTTCGCCGGAGACGTCGCGGATCGCGTCGGCGAGCAGGTTGCTCGCCCAGACGGTGATCATGATCAGCAGTGCGGGGGCGAGGGGCGCCCACGGCTGGTAGCTGAGGTAGCCGAGGTCGGAGGCGAGCAGGCCGCCCCAGGTGGGCGCCGGGGGCTGGATGCCGATCCCGAGGAACGTCAGGCTGGAGACGATGATGAAGCCGACGCCGATGGTCTGGGCGAGCGCGACGGCGATCGGCGGGAGCACCTTGACCCAGACGTGGCGGCGTACGACCCAGCCGACCGAGGCGCCGGAGACGAGTGCGGCCTCCACGTACGGGGAGCGGGCCACGGCCAGGGTCGCGGCGCGGGAGACCCGGTAGAAGAGCGGAGAGACCAGGGCTCCCGTGACGAGCATGGCCTGGGTGATGCCGTTGCCGAGCAGCGCGATCACGGCGACCGCGAACAGCAGGAACGGCAGGGCGACCAGCGTGTCGGCGAGACGCAGGGTGATCCATTCGAAGGTCCGGCCGAGGTAGACCGACAGGATGCCCGGGATCGCGCCGACGACCAGTGCCATCAGGGCGACTTCGAGGGAGCCGAGCACGCTGACGCGGGAGCCGTCCAGGAGGCGGCTGAACACGTCACGGCCGAGGTAGTCGGTGCCCAGCCAGTGGGATCCCGAAGCCGCCGCGAGTGTGTTGTCGCTGGTGGCCAGGGGGTTCTGCGGGGCGAGCAGCGGACCGAGGACCGCAAGGAGTGCGATCACGGTGAGGATCACCAGGGCGATCCGGCCGGATGTCAGGGTGAGGACGCGGCGCACCATGGTCATACCCCCCGTTGGGATGCCGGCGTGACACGTGCCAGCACCAGGTTGACGATCAGGTTGAAGAGGACGACGAGGACGATCGACACCACGAGGACGCCCTGCACGGCCGGTACGTCGCCGGCCTGGGCGGAGTCGTTGGCGAACCTGCCGAACCCTTGCAGGCCGAAGATCCACTCGGTCACGACGGAGGCGCCGACCAGGGCGGGGAACTTCAGGCCCAGGGTGGCCAGGGCCGGCCCGATGCCGTTGCGGAGCACATGGCCGTAGAAGATCCGACGAGGACTCAGGCCGCGTACCACCGCGCCTGTCACGTAGTTCTCCCGGAAGGCCGCGACGAGGCTGCCGCGGAGCTGGCGGGCCACGTCCGCGACGACGTCGAAGCTGAGCGCGATCGCCGGGAGCGTGATGTGCGCGAGCCACGGACCGAACCCCTGTTCCGCCGGGATGTAGCCGGCGGAGGGGAACAGATCGAGTCCCACGGCGAAGACCGCGACCAGCACGATGCCGACGACGAACGCGGGCATCACCGAGATCACGGTGACGAAGCCCGTGATCGCGCGGTCGATCCAGGTGGTGCGCCGCAGCGCCGCGAGCGCGCCCAGTGCGAAGCCGAGGACGATGCCGATGATGAGGGCGAACGTGGCGACGGACAGGCTCACTCCCAGGCCCAGGCCGATGAGCGTGGAGATGTCGGCGCCGTTGGTCCAGCTGGTGCCGAGCTGCCCGTGCAGGACGCCGGTGAACCAGTCCCAGTACTGGACCAGGAAGGGCCGGTCCAGGCCCCACTGGGCCTCGACCCGCTGGATCGCCTCGGGGGTCGCCTCCTCGCCCAGCTGGATGCGCGCCGGGCTGAGTCCGCTCATCGACCGCAGCGCGAAGGTCACGAACGTGGCGACCAGGAAGACGGGCACGAAGATCGCGACCGACCGGGCCAGGGTGACCAGGAGGCGGCCGAGCGTGTGCCGCACCCTGGTCACGACGACCCCGCGACGGCGGGCAGGCGGGGCCTGTACCGCGGTCGTCGTCATGGGGTTGCCCCTCTCTGTAGTGGGTCTGTGGTGGACGGGTGTCAGTTGCCGCCGTTGATGGTCACGCCGGTCCAGTCGATGTGGGCCGGGTTCTTCGGCAGGTCGGAGATCGACTTGCTCTTGGCGATGAGGTTCGGCTGGGAGTAGGTGAAGACCAGTGCCTTGCTCTTCAGTCCCGCCCGGGTCGCCCCCTGGAGCACCTGGGTGTAGTCCGGCGAGTCCAGCGGGGTCTGGCGCACCTTGGCGATGGCGGCCTCGAACCCGTCCGGCTCGTAGGGCGTGCTCAGGTTCAGCGGGCCGTTGGGGCCGAAGTGGGCGGTGAGGGTCTGCGCCGCCGAGTCCCGCCCTGTGGTCCCGTACAGCGACAACGTCAGGTCCTTCGCGAAGAAGGGGGTGGCCCAGTTCTTGTCGATCTTGATGGTGACCTTGATGCCGACCTTCGCCAGCTGCGACTGGACGATCTCCGCCTGGGGGTCCTCCGCCGGGATGACCAGGTTCAGCTTGATGTCGCCCGGCTCGTAGCCCGCGTCGGCCAGGAGCTTCCTGGACTTCGCCGGGTCGTAGGGGTAGGCGTCCTCCGACTTCGGGTCGTAGGCCACGTATCCCTTCGGGAACGGCTGGTCGGTCACCTCGCCGTAGCCGAAGGTCAGTTTGTCGACGAACTCCTTGCGGTTGACCGCGTGGCGTACGGCGTCGACGACCTTGTCGTTGTCGAACGGCGCCTTGTTGACGTTGAGGCTGATGTTGGAGGCGTTGAAGCCCGGCTGCACGAAGACGTCCAGGCCGGCCTTCTTGGCGGCGGACGCCTGACTCGGGTCCAGGTCGGCGAAGTTGTAGACGCCGGTCTGCAGGCCGGAGACGACCGTGGAGGCGTCGGGGGCGGAGGTCAGCTCGACGTTGTCGATGTGGATGTTCTTCGCGTCCCAGTAGTCCGGGTTCTTCTTGAGGAGCGCCTTCGTGCCCGGGATCACCTGGGTGACGACGAACGGGCCCGCGCCGACCGGGTTCTGGTCCAGCTTCTCGGGGTTCTTCGCGGCCTTGGGGCTGGCGACCTGGAGCACGCGCTGACCGAGCAGCTGGGGTATCTGGTAGTCGACCTGGCTGAGGTGCAGGACCGCGTCCAGGCCGTTGGCGTCCACCGACTTGATGGAGGTCAGGTCACCGAAGAGCGCCGAGTTCTTCTGCTTCTGCGCCCGCTCGATGGCCGCCTTGACCGCGGCGGCGTCGACCGGCTCACCGTCGCTGAACTTCAGCCCGGAACGCAGATGGAAGGTGATCTCGTCACCCTTGTCGTTGTACTCCCAGCTCTTGGCGAGGTCGGGCACGGCCTTGCCGCTCTCGTCGGTTCGCGTCAACGAGGCGTAGGTGAGGGCGAGTTCGCGGAACTGCGCGCCGCTGCCCCCGACGACCGGATCCCAGTGGGTCGGGAAGTACGAGGAGGTCCACTTCAGCGTGGAGCCGCCATCCGAGGCGGCCGAGTCACCGCCGCAGGCGCTCAGGACGGGAGCGAGCACGGCGACGAAGGCGGTGGTGAGGGCTGCGGCCCGCAGGCGGCCTGTCCCTTGGGACGAACGGCGGTTCGGTCCGGGGCGGCGGGTGATGAGGTGAGCGGGCATCTCGTTCTTCCTGTGGCGGGCCCCGGCCGGGGCCGGAGCGAAAGGAGCAGGGCACAGAGCAGGGCGGAAGGAGCAGAGTGCGAAAGGGCCGGCCCCCTCCCCTACGGAGCGTCGACTCGGACGCGGACGGGCATGCCGGGGAAAGCGCCGGCGCGCACTCGGGGCACGCGGCACTCAGGGCAGGAGGAGTCGACGGGCTCGCGGAGGGTTGCGGGCCAGGAGGTGAGGAGGTGAGGAAGGCGTGCGACGGGGCACGGAGTGGAGGCGCGGGGGCAGGCGCACGGCTCGGTCGAACACTGGGAGACCAGTGCTGGACGGAGCGGTCAGGCGTCTGCGGGCCGGGGGCGGCGAAGGGTCAGCGACAGAGTGCGCTGCTGGTGCGCCGCAGGTCCACGTAGCGGCACACCACACCGGGGTGCGTCGTGAGCATGGTGCTCATCCTGGGGGCTTCCGCAACCGACTGTCAATGGACACCAATTGGTGTCTCATTGGGCGGGACGACGTCGAACGGGCGTGCGGCGCACCGACGGCTGCCAGTCGAGGACCGCAGCCGTCGGAACCTTCGAAGCCGGAAGTAACTCAGCAACCGTCGAAGCCGCAAGTGGCTCAGCGGGCGACCGCGGGGTGTACCGCCGCTTCCTCCGGGTGCAGCCAGAGCGGGCCGTTGCCCGTGTCCACCCGCACGGCACCCGGAGGCGGCCACGGGCCCTCCGTCAGCAGCAGCCGCTCCGGATCGGTGAGGCTGCGATGGCGGTCCAGCGCGTCCGCCGGCGAGAGCAGGTCGGGGACCGTCGACAGCCCGGGACCCAGTTCCTCGACGGCCGCGGCGTACTCCTCGAAGGGCCGCAGGCCCGGTACGACGCGGTACTCCCCGGCGGCCCGGACGAGCAGCGTCGGCAGCGCGTACCGGTGTCCGCCCTCGGCGGTCTCCTTGGCCGCGCCGGGATGCGGCGACCCGCCCCGCACGGACAGCACCTCGGCCACCGGGCGGCGCGCCTCGACGCGGTCGACGCGCACCTGCTCCAGCACCGCCTCGGACGCGGCGTCGACCGCCAGCAGCCGCGGATCGAGGCCCGGCACGCCCCGGACGGCGGACAAGGCCGACTCGATGGTGTCCGCCGGTTCGCCGAGCACGAAGACACTCTCGCGCAGCCGCCGCAGCACCCGCTCGGCCACCTCTTCGCCCTGCGGCACCGCGGCCTTGGCGACGAGCGAGGAGGGCCAGGAACTGGCCGGCATACGGCTGAGCCGCACGGCCCGGGGAGCCAGGGTGTGCGAGCTGATCTCCTCGACGTAACGCGCGTACCAGGCGGTCTCTGCGGCCGGGTCGGGCGGCGGGTCGTCGTCGTGGTCGAAGAGGATCGCGTACGCCCGCCGCCAGCGGACCCGCCCTGCCAGCGCCGCCCGCAACCTGCGGAAGACGGGCTCCGATCCCCAGGCCCAGGGGCACAACGGGTCGGTGTACTCCACCACTTCGACCCACGGCGGCCGCTGTGGCACGCCCGTCACGCGGCGCCCCGCCGGGCCGCACCCGCCACAACTCCCCTGCCCAGCAGCGAAGTCAGCGTCACGCCGCCCAGGACCGCCGCCGCGGCGGCCTCGACCTCTCGCCACACGTCGGGCAGTCCTGTCGCGGGGCCCGGGTAGTCGAGTCCGGCCAGCGGCTCGCCGCGCAGAGTGATCAACTCGCCGTCGACGGCGCGTGTGACGTCCAGCAGGGTGATGTCCTCGGCGGGTCTGCCGAGCCAGTAACCGCCCTCGCAGCCGCGCTGACTGCGCACCAGGCCCGCTCTGCGCAGCTCGCCCACCACGGACTTCAGGAACCGGAACGGAATCTCCTGCGAGGAGGCGATGGCTTCACAGGTGAGCGGACGGGAAGGTTCGCGGGCGAGTTCGAGCAGCGCCCTCATGGCGTAGTCCGCCTTCGCGGAAATATGCATGCGCACATCATGCCTGAGAGGTGGGCGGCGCGCGGGGCCTCGGCCGCTTGTTTCCTACATTGCGGGAACGTTGCCGCAGGTGAAAGCCAAAGGACACCTCTTGACATCCTTTTCGGACCGGCTCTAGCGTCGCCGCCATGAGCGAGCCGCTGACGACCCCCGGTGAGGGATTCCACCCTCACCTCCCCGACACCCCGGACCACCCGGTCACACCACTGCGCAGCCGCCTGCACCACATCCGCGCCGACTCGCTGGACGGCGACACCGCGCAGAGCGGTGGCATGCGCAGGTTCGCGGCGGTCAGCGGAAAGACCGTCGGCTCCGAGAAGCTGTGGATGGGCCAGACCCATGTGGCCCCCTCGACCGCCTCGTCCGACCACCACCACGGCGAGTCCGAGACCGCGATCTATGTGGTGAGCGGGCACCCCGAGTTCGTCTTCGTCGACGACAACTCGGGCGAAGAGCCGCAGGGGGGCCCGCAGGAGGTACGGCTGCGTACCTCCCCCGGCGACTACATCTTCGTCCCGCCGTTCGTGCCGCACCGCGAGGAGAACCCGGACCCCACCGACGAAGCGGTGGTCGTCATCGCCCGCAGCACCCAGGAGGCGATCGTGGTCAACCTCCCCCGGCTGTACGCGCTTTCGCCGGACGACGCCTGACACACACTCCGGCCAGGGGCCGCCGCCGTCCTCTGTGCCGACACCGACAGCCGTCACCCGACACCCGTCAGCCGTCAGCCGTCAGCCGTCAGCCGTCAGCCGTCAGAAGAATCCGACACGGGGAGCCGTGACCTCGATCGTGTCCTTCACCAGTGCGAGCGCCGCCCCCAGCGGACTCGAACGTCCCCCGCTCACCACCACGTCACCCGCGTCCGGGCAGCCGAACACCACAGCCTTCTCCGGTCCGTCGAGCGCGTGGAGGGGGTCGCCGGGCTCCGTCTCCTCCAGCCGGACCTCGACGAGGTGGGGCCGGTCCAGGGACGCGCCGGCGACGGCCCGCAGCCGGCGGCCCCGGGACACCGCGGCCAGGGCTCTGCCGGCGGTGTCCTCGATCACCGGCTGCGCCCGCACACGTACCGCCGTCGGATCCCATCCCCAGGCCAGCGCGGCGAGCAGCCGCACCTTCGTGGCGGCGTCCGCACCGGACAGGTCGGCCGAGGGGTCCGTTTCCGCGATGCCCCGGCGCTGTGCCTCACGGACCGCGTCACCCAACGAGTCGCCCTGCGCGAGGCGGTCGAGGACGAAGGTGACGGTGCCGTTCGGGCAGGCCCGAATCGTCTCGCAGCCCATCCCGCGCAACGCTGTCCTCAACAGGTCCGCCGCCGGCAGTGCGGCCCCCGTCGCCCCGGAGATCCTGATCATGGCACCGCCGGCCCGGGCAGCCTCGGCCAGTTCTCGCCAGTGGCCGAGCACATGGCTCTTGGTGGCCGTGACGACGTGAACTCCTCGGCTCAGTGCCTCGACGGCCTCGTCTGCGGCCTGTTGCCGGAGTCCGGGCGAGGACGGTACCGCCTGGACGAACACGCGGGCACCGGTCCGGTCGAGCGTCTCTCCCAACGAGGCCGGCGGGCCCCACTCCGAGCGCGGCGGTACAGGCTGGCCCCCGCCCAGCAGACACTGCCCGGAACTCGCACGGACGGCCCGAACCATCGGCCGTACTCCGTGCCGGCGCGCGAGCTCGTCTCCCTGCCGGGCCAGGTGTGCCACGAAGGCTCGGCCGACCGGGCCATATCCGGACAGCACGACATCGGCCTGACTCGCTTCACCCATGAACCCGCTCCGCTTCCTCGTTCCGCACAGCTGCCCGGGGAGTTGGCCACGGCCGTCCGCAGGGCATGCGAGAGGGCCCGGATCCTATGGATCCGGGCCCTCTTCCATCAGTAGCGGGGACAGGATTTGAACCTGCGACCTCTGGGTTATGAGCCCAGCGAGCTACCGAGCTGCTCCACCCCGCGGCGATGTCTCTACTGTACGCCACCATCCTGGCCCTCGATGACCACTCCGCCGGTGCCCCCGGTGCCCCCAGTGCCTCCGTGCCCAAAACGCGGCTGTGCATCGGCTGAGAACGCGGGTAGTCGAAGAAGGCACCCGGGAACGCGGGGTGTGGGGCGGCCGCCGTCCTCTGTCGGCGATGACGGCGGCCGCCGGCGCGAGGTCCTCGCGTCGTCCCCTGACGCGAGGGCCTCGCGCGGGATCGTCCTCGCGGCACTTGGGGCGCGCGGGAGTACGCCCCAACTCGAATGGCCGGGAGGACGAGGGACCGGGGCCCGCACAGAACATCGCGTGATGCGGGCTCCGGTTTCCCTGTTGGCATGGTGGTCTCTCCGGGCCCGGGGACTGGGAACTGGGACTGGAGGCCTCCTGATACTGGTGGCCTGATGCTGGGACCCGCACGGACCGGGCCGACCGGTCGCCTGCGTTGGAGCCGGTTCCTCTGTCCGAGATCCTAGAACGTGGCTGGTAAGAGGCAAGAACGGGTTTCGGCCTCACCTGGTGGGGCGTACGGCTCGTACGAGGCCGAAGGCGGATGGGAGAGGACCGCGGCGGCTGATGGCTGGATCCGGTGCGCGCATGCTGACGGCCGCCGCCTTCGCCGACCACGGCGGCGGCCGTCCTTCCCCTCCTCCGATCCCCCCGGACGGAGTGGGCCACGGGTGTGGTCCCAGCATGCCGGGCAGGGCCGCGCCCGGCCTTGTCAGTCCGCGCAGGGGAGTTGACGATCCGCGCACGCCTGGGACGACAGGCTTCTGAAGTCGCGCGGCGGCATCCCGTACACCGTCCGGAACAGGCGGCTGAAGTGCGTCGGGTCGGTGAATCCCCAGCGGGCGGCGACGGCCTGGATCGGTCGGCGGTTCAGGTGGGGGTCGGCCAGGTCGCGTCGACAGCGTTCCAGACGGCGATGGCGTATCCAGGCGGCCGGCGAGGTGCCGTCCTCAACGAACGCGTTGATCTGGGCCCGCAGCGCGTTCCTGCGCACCTCCGGGCTCAGCGCCGTCTCGGCCTCCAGGCAGCGGGTGACCGCGGAGGCCAGCAGATCCAGGGTGACCGAGACGAGGGTGGGAACGTCCGCGGGGGTGAACTCGGTGGCGCGCGCGTCGAGATCGGTCAGCCAACGGCAGAACACCCCGCCCATGCCAATGCGCCCGTCGATCGGTACGGCGAGCAGTCGCCGCATGGCCTTCTCCGGCACCGGCAGCAGCTCGCGAGGGTCCTGTTCGTCGCTGCGCAGCCGGTTGCGCATGTGTGACTGTGCCGTGGTCTCCTCCTACAGCGCGAAGCGCTCCGGCGCTTCCACGCCCCCGGTACTGAACTCCGTCACCAGCATGTCCCCAGCCCCCCGGTAACCGGTTCCGCCACGGGAGCGAACGTCGCACGGAGAGGCGTACGCAGTCCAGCGGCACTTCGGCCACGTACGGCGCCCTCGCCGGCCGCGCCACCAGGAGTACGGGTGCGAGGCCTGACCGTGGCCGAGTCATCGGCCGATGACCGGATCGGTCCGCTCTCGGACCCGATGCGGCATGTCGTCGCCCGGCTCGTATCGCGCAGACTCGGGACATGACCCGAGCACTGATCGTCATCGATGTCCAGGAGTCCTTCCGCGCCCACCCGCTGTGGGCGACGATCTCCGACCCCAAGATCGCCGACCAGGTGGACCGGCTGGTGCGGCTCGCGCGCCGGGCCGGGGACCTCGTGGTGTGGGTACTGCACAGCGAGCCCGGCAGCGGCGATGTCTTCGACCCGGCCCTGGGCCACGTCCGCCTCATGGCTGAACTGGAACGGGCGGAGGGTGAGCCGCTGATCCACAAGACCTCACACAACGCCTTCACCACCACCAACCTGCAGCAGCTGCTCACCGCACACGGTGTCCGCGAACTCGTCGTCTGCGGCATCCGCACCGAGCAGTGCGTGGAGACCACCACCCGCGTCGCCGGCGACCTCGGCTACCAGGTCACGTTCGTCACCGACGCGACCGCGACCAATCCCATCCCGCACCGCGACGCTCCCGCCGATCAGAGCGTCGCCGAGCTGCTGGCCGACCCTCGTACGCTGCCCGCCCACGAGGTCGTCCGGCGCACCGAGTACGCCCTGGCCGGACGCTTCGCCACCATCGCGACGGTCGACCGGCTGGAGGCCGCGGCAGGACATCAGGCATGATGACCGGATCGTGAGCCACATCGTCTTCTTCCTGCTGCCCGGGGTCCATCTGCTGGACCTGGCCGGCCCCGCGCAGGTCTTCTCCACGGCCGCCGACTTCGGGTACCCGTACAGGCTGTCCTACGTCGCGGAGCAGCCGCAGGTCTCCACCGCGCAGGGGCTGCCGCTGGTCGCCGGGCTCGACTGGCCCGAGCTCGGGCCCGAGGACCTGATCGTGGTGCCCGGCTGGCGGGCCGGCACGCTGGCCGACAGCCCCTCGATCGGGGCCGCGTCCCTGCGGGCTCTGCGGGACCACCACGCCGGCGGCGGGACGGTGGCCAGCGTCTGCGCCGGGGCGGAGGCGCTCGGCCGGGCCGGCCTGCTCGACGGCCGCCACTGCACCACCCACCATGACGTGCAGGACGAGCTGGCCCTGCGCCATCCCCTGGCGACGGTCGTCCGGGACGTCCTGTTCACCGCCGACGACCGGGTGATCACCTCGGCCGGCATCGCCAGCGGCATCGATCTGGCCCTGCACCTGGTCGCGGCCCGGCACGGCCCGGCCGTCGCCGCCCAGGTGGCCCGGGACATGGTCGTGTACGCCCGTCGCAACGGCCACGAATCCCAGTCCAGCGCGATGCTCAGGCACCGCAGCCATCTCGACGACACCGTGCACCGGGCCCAGGACCTCATCGACGCCCGCTTCGACCGGCCGCTCCCGCTCCCCGCCCTGGCCTCGGCCGTCGGCGTCAGCGAACGCACCCTCACCCGGCTCTTCGGCCGCGCCACCGGGCTCACGCCTCTGCGCTATCAGCAGACCCTCCGCCTTGAGCGCGCCCAGCACCTCATCAGTCACGGCGCGACGCTGGACGCCGCCGCCCGCTCCGTGGGCTTCGAGGACCCCCGCATGCTGCGCCGCCTCCGCGCCCGTACGGCCTGACCGCACCACCTCACCGCACCACCTCACCGCACGACCTCACCACGCGGTCCGCCGCACTGTCCGCCCGCGCCGGGCAGTCCCTGGCCTAGGCTTCTTCCATGTCACGATCCGGCGCTGATCTCGCCCTGCTCCTGCTCGGAGGCTTCCGCTCACTGGTGGACGCCGCGACCGCCGAACTGGCCCGTCGCGGCTACGAGGACGTACGTCCCGTCCACGACTTCGCCATGCAGGCCATCATCGCCGGCGCGGACAACGCTTCCGAACTGGGCCGACGCCTGTCGGTCTCCAAGCAGGCGGCGGCGAAGACCATCGCGGTACTGCAGGAGCGCGGCTACGTGGCACGCGATGTGGACCCCCTCGACGCCCGCCGCAAACGCCTCCAGGTCACCCCGCTCGGCTTCGAATTGCTGCGCCAGGGCGAGGCGATCTTCGACGAGTTGCGCAACGAGTGGGAGCAGCGGATCGGCACCGCCGAACTCGCGAGTCTTGAGGCGCACTTGGCGGCGCTGGTCGGCGCTCACCCGGTACGCCTGGACGCCCCTGGCTGGCTCCCGCAGGACCCTTCCTAGTACGCGGCTCATCCATGTGCCCCCGCGAGGCACTCAGGCATGAGGCTTCCATGGGACGAACATGTTCGTAGCGAACTTGTTTGCGACGAACATGTTCGTTACCTTGATGGGGTGACAGATCGCCCGACCACACCGACCAGCCGACGCGAACGTCCGGCCAAGCCCGCGCTGACCCGCGCGGGGATCATCGCGACCGCCGTCTCCCTGCTGCGGGCCGAAGGGCTGGAGAAGGTGACCATGCGGCGCCTGGCGCAGGAGCTGGACACCGGCCCGGCCTCGCTGTACGTGTACGTGGCCAACACCGCCGAACTGCACGCCGCCGTGCTGGACGAACTCCTCGGCGAGGTCGAACTGAACCCCGCCGGCGAGGGAGGCGACTGGCGCGACAGGCTCGCGGCGGTGCTCACCTCGTACACCGGCGTGCTGTTCAGGCATCCGGCGCTGGCGCGTTCGGCCCTGACCGCCCGCCCCAGCGGCAAGCACTACCTGCGGCTGCTTGAACGGCTGCTGACCCTGCTGGACGAAGGCGGCGTACCACTCACGCAGGCCGCCTGGGGTGTGGACGTGCTGCTGCAGTTCGCCACCGCCACCGCGGCCGAGCAGGCCACCCGCTCGCAGTCGGCACAAGCCGCGGACGAATGGGACGCGCTGACCCGCGCCGTCCACGACGTCCCCGCGCGAACCCATCCCCGCCTGCACGCACTGGCGGAGAGCCTCCTGTCCGGCTCGCCCGAGGACCGCATGACCTGGTGCCTCCAGATGCTGGTCAACGGCATCTCCCAGACCCCCACACCGGCGCCGGCGCCGGCGCCGCACAGCGACAACTGACCCGGCCCCCGCCTCGATCAGCACAAGGAGCAACAACAGCCATGACCGACGCCGGCACCACTCGATCCGTCACCACTCGATCCGCTACCACGCAGCCCGTCCCACACCACTCGATCGCGATCATCGGCGGCGGCCTCGGCGGTCTCACCCTGGCCCGGGTTCTGCATGTCGGCGGCATCGAGGCGGTCGTCTTCGATCTGGAGGCCTCGGCCACGGTCCGTACGCAGGGCGGCATGCTCGACATCCACGAGGACTCCGGCCAGGCCGCACTGCGCGCCGCCGGCCTGTACGACGAGTTCCGCACGCTGATCCGTCCCGGCGGCGAAGCGATGCGTCTCGTCGACCCACAGGGCACGGTACGGCTGGCCGAGGAGGACGACGGCACCGGCGGCCGCCCCGAAGTGGACCGCGGGCAACTGCGCGACCTGTTGCTGGACTCGCTTCCTGCGGACACCGTCCGCTGGGGAAAGCGGGCCACCGGCGCCCGGGCACTGGACCACGGCCGTCACGAGGTGGCCTTCGCGGACGGCACGACGATCACCACCGACCTGCTCGTCGGCGCGGACGGCGCCTGGTCACGCGTCCGCCCGCTCGTCTCCGACGCACTCCCCACCTACACGGGGATCTCCTTCGTCGAGACCGACCTGCACGAGGCCGCCACCCGCCACCCGGCCGCCGCCGCGCTGATCGGCACTGGGTTCTTCATCTGCCTCGGCGACCACAAGGGCTTCCTCGCCCACAGCGAGGCCGACGGCAGCGTGCACGTCTACACCGCGCTCAGAACGGCCGAAACCCTGCTCGACAGCATCGACTTCGCCGACACGGAGGCGGCGAAGAAGGAAATCCTCACCCACTTCGACGGCTGGCACGAAGACCTGCGTGCGCTGATCGCCGACGCGGACGAGCCCCCGGTGCCTCGCCGTATCCACGCGCTGCCCGTCGGCCATCGCTGGGACCGCCGCGCCGGCGTCACCCTCCTGGGAGACGCCGCGCACCTGATGTCCCCCTTCGCGGGCGAGGGCGCCAACCTCGCCATGTTCGACGGGGCCGAGCTCGGCCGCGCGATCGCCGCCCACCCCGGCGCCACCGAGTCGGCCCTCACCGCGTACGAGCAGGAACTCTTCCCCCGCAGTGAGGCGTCGGCCGTCGAGTCCGCCGGCAGCCTGGAGCTGATGTTCGGCGACAACGCCCTGGACGGGCTGCTCGACCAGTTCGCCGCCTCGTGAGGTTAACTTCCCGAAAACTCGTCGGACCGACGGTGAGAATCTTCGCGGTTGTCATTGACATGCCAGCGTCTACGCGCGTCATTATTGGGGGCATGAGATTCCCCCCACGAATCACTCGTATCAGCGCCGCGGCCGCTCTCCTGTCCGCACTCCTCGTCGGCGGCGGCACCGCCACCGCCACCGCGGGGGACACGTCCGCCGCGGCCGTCGGCAACATCTGTTACGGCGGCCTGCCATCCCAGGCACACGACACGCTGGACCTGATCGAGCAGGGCGGTCCCTACCCCTACTCACAGGACGGCAGCGTCTTCCAGAACCGGGAAGGCGTCCTCGCGAGCCAGTCCGCCGGCTACTACCACGAGTACACAGTGATCACGCCTGGTTCGTCCACGCGCGGTGCCCGTCGCATCGTCACCGGCGAGGAGAACCAGGAGGACTACTACACGTCCGACCACTACGCCTCGTTCAAGCTGGTCGACTACAGCTGCTGACCGGCACACGAGTTCCTCGCCCCGCGGACCCCCCACACTCATCGGCCGCGGGGCGAGGTACATCCGTCATGTCACCGGTCAGCCGGCTCGGCCTCCCGTTCGAGGGCCTCCCGTTCGAGTGCGAGCGGCTGGGCCGCGTACGTGATGCGGACGACGCCGTCCGCGTGCCTCTCCGTGTCTGCCCGTACGCCGAAGACCTCGCGCAGGAGGTCCGGTGTCAGGACCTTCAGGACCGGGCCCGCCGCCACCACCGCGCCCTCGTGGAGGACGACCAGGTGGTCGCAGAGCCGTGCGGCCAGGTCGAGGTCGTGCAGCGCCGCCAGGGTGGTGATCCCGGTGCGGCGGATCAGGTCCAGGAGCTCGAACCGGGCGCGGATGTCGAGGTGGTTGGTGAGCTCGTCCAGGACCAGGAGCCGCGGTTGCTGGGCCAGCGCGCGGGCCAGCAGGACACGCTGGCGTTCGCCGCCCGACAAAGTGACGTAGTCCCGGTCCGCGAAGGGTCCGACGCCGCAGCGGTCGACGGCCTCGGCGACGGCCCGGTGGTCCTCTGCGCCGTCCCGGTCCATCAGGCCGTGGTGGGGCGTGCGTCCCAGGGCGACGATCTCGGTCACCGTCAGGCCGGACACCGTACCGGCGTCCTGGAGCACGGCCGCCGTGCGGCGCGCTGCCGTACGGGAGGACAGCTCCCACACGTCGTCGCCGCCGACCCTGACCACTCCGTCGGCCGGTCGCAGCGAGCGGTAGACCGAGCGCAGCAGGGTGGACTTGCCGCTGCCGTTGGGGCCCACGAGCCCGACGATGTCGCCCTCGGCGGCCTCCAGGTTCACGTCCCGGAGGATCGGCCTGCGGTCCAGGGTGATGTGGAGGTGGTCCACGGTCAGTCTCATGCGGTGTCCAAGCCCTTGTTCCGGCGCAGCAGCCACAGGAAGAAGGGGGCGCCGAGCATGGCGGTGAGGATGCCCAGGGGCAGTTCGTTGGGGCGGGTGAGGGTGCGGGAGAGCAGGTCGACCACGACGAGGTAGACGGCGCCGAGGAGTGCGGTCAGGGGCAGCAGTCTGCGGTGGTCGGCGCCGGTGGTGAGGCGGACCAGGTGAGGGATCATCAGGCCGACGAAGCCGACACCGCCCGCGACGGCGATGACGGTGCCGGTGAGCAGGGCGCTGATCACGAGCAGGACGGCGCGCAGCCGGTTGACGTCCACTCCGAGGGCGGTGGCGGACTCGTCGCCGGCCAGCAGGGCGTTGAGCCGTCGCCCGAAGAAGGTCAGCAGGACGGTGCTGCCGATGACCACCACGGCGACGGTGGGCAGTTGGTCCCACTGGGCGCCGGCGACGCTGCCGAGCATCCAGAACATCACGGTACGCAGTTCGGTGGGTGTCGCCATCAGCTGGACGAAGCTGGTCATCGACAGGAGGACGTAGCCGACCGCGACCCCGGCCAGTACGAGCCGGGTGGGGGCCAGTCGCCCCTGGCGCTGCCCGAGGGCGAAGACCAGGGCCCCGGCGGCCAGGGCGCCGACGAACGCCGCGCCGGACACGCCGAGGCCGCCGAGACCGCCGAGCGCGGCGCCGCCGAGCGTGATGACCAGGACCGCGCCCAGGGAGGCCCCGTACGAGGAGCCCAGCACGATCGGGTCGGCGAGAGGGTTGGAGACCAGGGTCTGCAGGACCGCGCCCGCGACGGCCAGGCCCGCGCCGACCAGGGCGGCCAGGACGACGCGGGGTGCCCTGAAGGTCCACACGATCTGGTCCAGCGCCGGGTCGCCGGTGGCCCCGCGCCCTGTGACGTGGTGCAGGAGGACCGCCCAGACGTCGGCCACGGGGATGTTCACCGCCCCGATGCTCACCGCGACCACCATGACGGCGAGGAGGACGACCAGCAGTCCGACGATCCCGAGCGACATGCGCAGGCGGCCGGCCACAGGGACGGGCGCGGGGGCGGGCTTCAGAACTTGTCGGGGTGCAGCATCCCGGCGATCTTCTCCACGGCCAGGTCGTTGCTCGGGCCGAGGTACATCGAGTCCGACAGGGCCACGTACTTGTTGTCCTTGGCGGCCGGCCACTGGGGGAACTCCTTCAGCAGTTTCCTGGCGTAGGCCGCCGGGTTCGGGTCGTTGTAGCCGATGACGACGAGCGCGTCGACGTCGGTGGCGGCCACCTTCTCCTTGCTCAGATCGGCGAAGGAGGTCTTGGACGCCGACTCGAAGGCGTTGGTGCCGCCCGCCTTGGCGAGGATGTCGTTGTAGATGCCCTTGGCGACGACCGAGCTGAAGTCGTTGCCGCCCATGGTCATGTTGGAGAAGAGGACCATGACTTCGGGGACCTTGGGCTGCTTCCCGCCCTTCACCTTCGCGGTGACGTCGGCGATCTTCTTCTCCGACGCGGCGATCAGTTTCTCGGCCTGGTCGCCCTTGTCGAAGATCCTGCCCATGTCCCGCAGCAGCGTGTAGCTGTCCGCGATGGTCATCTTCGAGGTGTCCTGGTCACAGCCCTGCGGGGAGACATAGGTACCGGCACCCACGCCCTTGAGCTGCTCGCGGGTGGCGAACCCGTTCTTCTCGTCGAAGCCGTAGGAGGTCGTGGACAGCACCAGGTCGGGGCGCAGCCCGATCATCGCCTCGCGCGGGACGTCGTAGGCGTCGTTGAGCTTGACGCCTCCGTCGGGCAGGGCCTTGATGGCCTTGGCCCGGCCCTCGACCTCGGACATGCCGTAGCTCTGCTGGTTGGCGACGATGCGGTCGCCGAGGCCGAGGGCGAGCAGGGTGGAGACCTCGGCGACCGAGGCGCCGTTCATGACGACCACCCTGCTGGGCGCCTTGGTGAACTTCTCGGTCCCGTCGCAGTTTTCGAGGGTCACCGGGTAGCCCGTCTTCGCCGCGGCGGCGGACGTGCCACCTGCGGCATCGGCCTTGTCGGTCGAGTCGGCGCATGCCGTCGCGACCAGACAGAGGGCGCCGGCCAGGGCTACGGCGACCGGCCGTTTCTTCGACATGCGGTGCTCCTTGTGACGAGGTGCGCGAGAGGCGATCGGTTCGGTCGGTTCTGCTGCAGTAGTCGGGCGCGGGCGCCCGTGAGTTCCCACAGGTCCTCGACTACTTCACCGGCGTGGCCAGGTGTCCCCCGCCCCTGACCGGTGCGGGCAGCATTCCGGTGGTGACGCAGTGGTCGAGGTAGCGGAAGACGAGGTCGCGGCCGACGGGCGGGTACGCGATGCCGCTGCCGTGCAGACCGCCCGCGACGTTGTCGGAGCGGATGCGCCCCAGGCGGAGGTCCGGTTCGGTCGCATCAGTCACCTCAGTCGCATCGGCTGTAACGGTCGCGCCGGTGGGCTCCGTGTCCCAGGAGTCGAAGAACGCGAGCGTGGTCGCCGCCGTGCCGGACGGGCCGACGGAGCGTGCGAGTTCGGTGCGCCACCGGGCCAGTGGGACGCGCCGCAGCGGGTAGCCGTACTCCTCCAGCCAGTCGTAGAGGTCGCTCAGTCGCACCGGGGCGGTGGCGGTGTGGTGGAAGACGGTGGCGTTCGGTGGGCGCTGTTCGAGGCAGAGGTGGACAAGTGCCTTGGCGACGTGGTCGACCGGTGTCCAGGTCTCCTCCTCGAACAGGTCTGGGACGATGCCCGCGGGCACACCCGCACGCAGCACGCTCCACAGGAAGTCCCGCTCGTTCACGTAACCGGTGGCGTACGGGCCGACGATCCGGCCGAGCCGGTGCACGGTGACGGTAAGGCCCCGTTCGGTGGCCTGTTCCAGCAGGCGCTCGGCGGCCCACTTCGACTGCTGGTAGCCGGAGCGCAGTCCGGGATGGGGCGCGAAGAACTCCTCCCGTACCTCGGGGCCGAGAGCCAGGGGCGGGGCGACGGAGAGGGTCGACACGTAGTGCAGGGGTGTCGATCGTGGGGCCGCCATACGCAGCAGGTCCCTGGTGGATTCGGTGTTGGCGGCGCGGAGGGTGGCGTACTCGCGCATGATGCTGACGGTCGCCGCGTTGTGGAAGATCGCGCCGCAGGTCCGGGCGAGTTCGGCGAACAGGGTTTCGTCGAGGCCGAGTCGAGGGCGGGCGAGGTCCGCGGGAACCGCCGTGATGCGGCGCGTCGCCTGACCCGGCAGGTGGATGCGGTGGGTCTTCAGGGCCTCGTGGATACGGGCGTCGGCCGCGGCGGGGCTCGGGGCCCGGACGGTGCAGACGACCTCCGCACCCGTACGGGTCAGGAGTTCGGCCAGCAGGTGTACGCCGACGAAGCCGGTGGCGCCGGTGAGGAGGACCCTGTCGGCTGTGCGCCCCGCCCGGGGCCGCCCGTTGGCCACTCCGTCACCGGGTCCGGGCCGGGGGCGGGGGCGGGGGCGGATGTCCGCGTCGAGGACGGCGTCCGTGAGCAGGGTGGCCGGAAGACCGGAGGCGCCGGCTGACTTCCGTGGCCCGACCTGCCGTGCGAGGAAGGCCGCCAGCTCGGCGGGGGTCGGGTGCTGGAAGAGCCAGGCGACCTTCACCTCGCGGTGGAGTTCGACGCCGAGGCGGTTCGCGACCTGGATGGCTTGCAGGGACTGGGCGCCGAGGTCGAACACGTCGTCGTGCGCGGCGAGAGCCGTGGTGCCGAGCGCCCGCTGCCAGACGGCGGCGATGGTGCGCTCCACTGTGCCGTCAGAACCCGTTGCGCCCCTGGAAGCAGCTGTTGTGCCGCCGGAAGCAACCGCTGACCCGTCGGAGGCGACCGTCTGCGCACCGGGGCCCGGAGCCCTCAGTGCGAGCGCGTTCCTGTCGGTCTTCCCGGACCCGGTCCGGGGCAGGCGGTCCAGGAACTCGACAGCCGAGGGGATCATCGCGGCGGGCAGCGTCGCCCGAAGGTGCTCTCTGATCAGGGCCGTCGCCGGAGGGGGGCCGGCCGGGACGACGAACGCGGCCAGGCGCCGCGTCCCGTCCTCCAGCACCTGCCCGACCACGGCGGTGTCTCGCACCGCCGGGTGGGCCAGGAGCGCGTTCTCCACCTCGGCCGGATGCACACGGTGTCCGCTGATCTTGAACTCCGTGTCCGACCTGCCCAGATGACGCAGTTGACCGTCGTCGCCGATGCGCGCCAGGTCGCCGGTGCGGTAGGCGCGGGGTGCTCCGGGGAGCCGGTCGAGAGGGGCGAAGCGGGACGCGTCCGGCAGCCGGCCTCCCCGAGGGCCGACCCGGTAACCGAAAGCCAAGTTGACGCCCAGCAGGTGGAGTTCACCGTCGACGACGGCGGCGCGGGTGCCGGGGAGCGGTAGTCCGATGGGGACGTCTCCGCGGGCGAGTGAGGTGTCGTGCAGGTCGGCGACGGTGGCGACCACGGTGGCCTCGGTCGGGCCGTAGGTGTTCAGCAGCCGCACCGAGGTGCCGACCGCCTCGCGCCAGCGGTCGACGCGCTCGGGCAGGGCCGCCTCGCCGCCGATCACGACGGTACGTATCCCGGCGGGCAGGGCGGTGGAGTCGGCGGAGCCGGTCGAGACGGCGTAGGCCAGTTCGTGCCAGTAGGCCGTGGGCAGGTCGAGGAAGCTGATCCGCAGCCGTGCGCAGGCGTCCAGGAAGCCGGGGACCGAGTCGGTCATGCTGTCGTCGCGGACGACGAGCGTGGCGCCCCGGCACAGGGTGAGGAAGACCTCCTCGACGCTCGTGTCGAAGTGCAGGGGGGCGAACTGCAGGACACGGTCCGCACGGTGGAGGCCGTAGCGGTGCGTGGCGCCGGCGACGAAGTGGGCGAGGGCACGGTGGCCGATCTCCACGCCCTTGGGGAGCCCGGTGGAGCCGGAGGTGTGGATGACGTAGGCGAGGTCGTCCGGCGCGGGTGCCGGCGGTTGCGGGACGCCGGGCTCGTGGTCTGCCTCCTCCGACTCCGGTTCGTCAAGCACCAGTTGGGCGCGGCCCGGGAAGGCGTCGGCGTGGGTCCGGGTCGTCAGGACGAGCGCGGGGCGCGCGTCGTCCAGCAGCTCCGTCCTGCGCGCCGGGGGCGCGGTCGGGTCGAGCGGGCAGTAGGCGGCGCCGGACAGCAGGACGCCGAGAACGGCGGTGACGGCTTCGATGCCGCGCGGCACGACGACGGCCACCAGGTCGCCGCGGCCGACCCCTCGGGCAGCCAGTCGGCGGGCCGTCCGACGGGCGGAGTCGAGCAGGTGCGCGTAGGTGACACCGCGTCCGTCGTGCTCGACGGCGACGGATTCGCCGTGCCGGGCGGCGTGTTCGGCGATCAGGTCGAGGACCGGACGGGCGGGGCCGGGCAGGGGTCCTCCGTCCAGGACCGGGACGGCCGCGCGGGCGGCCCGCCGCAGGTCGCCGAGCGCCCGGTCGGGTACGGCGAGCGTCTGCCTGAGCAGCAGGAGCAGTTCCTTCTGGAACTCGGCGATGTCCGCCTCGTCGTAGAGGTCGGGGTTGGCGTCCACGGCGATGCGCAGTCCCCCGCCCTCGGAGCGGTCGTAGACGTTGACGGCGAGGTCGTCGACCGGACCCGCGGAGACGTTGTGGACGGTGCTGGGATGGCCGGCGAAACGCAGGTCGTAGGCGAAGGGCATGATGTTGACGCCCGGCCCGGACAGCCGGCGCTGTCCACCGACCAGTTTGAGGTCGCGCCGCAGTTGCTCGTAGCGGTAGCGCTGGTGCGGCAGGCCTGCGCGCAGTTCGCGGGAGACCCGCTGGGCCAGGTCGCGCAGGGTGTCCGACGCGGAGACGGTGACGCGCAGGGGCAGGATGTTGCGGACCATGCAGGGCACGCGCAGGGCGACGGAGCCGAGGCGTCCCATCGCGGGCAGACTGAGGACGATCTCCGGTGCGCCGGTCATGTGGTGCAGCCGGGCCGCCGTCACGGCCAGCAGGACCTCGGACCAGGTGACCTCCAGGTCGCGGGCGACGGTACGCAGGGCCGCCGCCTCCTCCACGTCGAGGTCGGCCACCCGGCGGTGGAAGGTGCGCGCGGGCAGCGCCGTACGGCCGGCGGGTGTGGCCACGAGCGGCCGGTCCGCGAACCGGGCCGTCCAGTAGGCGCGGTCCTCGGCGAAGCGGGGCGACTGCCGGTAGGCGCGTTCCTCGTCCCGCACCGAGGCCAGGGTGCCGAAGCCGCTGTCCGCCACCGGCTCGCCCGCCGTCAGGGCGGTGTAGACCTGGGCGGCCCGGCGGGCGAAGAGCGACAGGCCGAAGCCGTCGAGGGCGATGTGGTGCACCCGGTGGTACCAGAGGGATTCCTCCGGTGCGATCCGCAGCAGGGCGTGGCCGAAGACGGGCCCGCGGGTGAGGTCGACGGGGCGGGCCATGTCCCTGTCGATCCAGGCCAGGGCCGCCGCGTACGGGTCGGGCTCGGCGGTGAGGTCGGCGGTGTGCAGGCGCCAGCCGTCGGCCGGGGCGTCCGACTGCCGGGGCCTGCCTTCGTCGTCGACCGCGAAGGCGACGTTCAGGGCCGGTGTCTCCGCGACCACGTGGCGCAGCGCCCTGTCGAAGGCGGCCGTGTCCACGGGGCCGGCGATGTGCACGTACTCGGCCGTGTTGTATGCGGGGCTGTCCACGTCCAGTTGCTGGCCGGTCCAGATGCCTTCCTGGGCGGCCAGCAGTGTGTGGCGTCCCTGTCCCCGGCCGCCGACGTCATGCGCCGGCACGGTCCGCTCCCTCCCGGCCCGCGGAGAGCAGCTGCCACCACTGGGCGAACGAGGTGCACTCGGCGAGTTCGACGAAGTTCACGTCCACGCCGGTCTCCCGCCACCGTTCGATGAGGGTGACGATGCGCAGGGAGTCCAGTCCCGCGTAGAGGGGGTTCTCTTCGAGGTCGACCTCGTCGGGCCGCTGGTACAGGAACTCCGCCAGGTCCGCGCGGAAGCCGTCCAGTGTGAGGGGTGCGGGCATGTCGTTCTCTCTCGGTAGCACGTCGGGCGGGACGGTCGGTTGACCTTGCGTCCGGTCAGTTGACCTTGCGTACGGAGTCGGTCCAGAAGCGATCGCGCAGTTCGCGGCGCAGGATCTTGCCGCTGGGGTTGCGCGGGACGCTGTCGATGAACTCGTAGCGGGCGGGCAGCTTGAAGCTCGCCAGCCGCGGGACGAGAAAGGTGTGCAGGTCCCGGCGTGTGGGCCGCTGCTCCGGGACGGGGACGACGAAGGCGTGCACGTACTCGCCCCAGCGTTCGTCGGGGGCGCCGACGACGACGGCCTCGGCAACGCCGGGGTGGCCTTCGAGGACGTTCTCGATCTCGGCGGGGTAGACGTTCTCACCGGCGACGAGGATGGCGTCCTTGATGCGGTCGCGGATGAACACGTAGCCGTCCTCGTCGATGAAGCCGGCGTCCCCCGTGTGGATCCAGCCGTCGACGAGCGTTTCGGCGGTCTTCTCGGGCAGGTTCCAGTACTCGACCATGTGGGCGGGCGTGGCCAGGCAGACCTCTCCGACCGCGCCCGGCGGCAGTTCGCGCCCCGCGTCGTCGATCACTTTGCCGCGCACGCCCGGGTAGGGCCGTCCCGCCGCCTGCATGAGGGAACCGCCGGGGACATGGTCGGCCGGGGGCAGGCAGACCGCGGTGTTGCCGGTCTCGGTGAGGCCGTAGATCTGGGCGAACTCGCAGTCGACGACGGCGAGGCTCTCCTCCAGAAGGGCCTCGGAGATCGGGGAGCCGCCGTAGACCGTCTTGCGCACGGTGGTGAAGTCCTTCGCGCCCACGCCCGGTTCGGTCAGCATCATGCGGAGCATGGCGGGCACGACGCAGATGGTGGTGATGCCGAGGTCCCGGATGAGGCCGACGGCCTCGCGGGCGGCGAAGGCACGCATCGCGACCACCGTCGTACCCGCGTTGAAGTTCTGGGTGGCCCACCACAGGCCGCCGATGTGGAACCCGGGGATGCCGATCAGCGCGATGTCGCCGGCGCGCCAGTCGATCCAGTCCAGCCCCTCGCTCGCCAGGGCGTCACGGATCGCGAAGAAGCTGCGGTGGGCGAGGACGACACCCTTGGGCAGCCCGGTGGTGCCGCTGGTGTAGAGCTGGGCGACCGGGGTGTCCGGGGTGACGTGCGGCGCCGGATCGGTGTCCGAGCCCAGGTCCGTGTCGGGGTGGGTCGCCTTCCAGGCCGGGAAGTGCTCTCCCAACGCGACGATCGTCCGGGGAGCCTCGCTCGGCAGCCTTTCGACGACGGGCCCGAACTCGTCCTCCAGGAAAAGCAGTCGGGTGCCGGAGTCCTCAAGGATGTGGCTGACCTCGGGCGCGGTGAGCCGCCAGTTGACGGGGACGAGGACGGTACCGCTCTTGGCGCACGCGAAGAGCACCTCGTAGTAGTGCTCGGACTCCTTGCCGAGGTAGGCGACCCGGTCGCCCGGTTCGAGTCCGGCGGCCCGGATGGCGTGGGCGACGCGATTGCTCTCGCGGTGCAGTTGCCCGTACGTCAGCGTGCGGCCCTCGCAGAGAACCGCGGGGGTGGCCGGCCGGTGCTCCGCGTGGAAGCTCGCGGTCCGGACGAGCGTCTGGAGCTGCGGATGATGGAGCTGGTCCATGGGAGCCCTTCGGTCTCTCTTGCCGCCGAGTGGGACAGGACGAGTGGGACGGAGCGAGTGGGACGGAACAAGTCGGGTGGGAAAGATCGCGTCAGGGGACGTTGATGAACGCCAGGGTCGCCTCGCCGTCGCACCGGCCCGCGTCCCCGTCCCCGTCCCCGTCC